>DATLVL010000135.1:0-3568 GCA_035577525.1 Gemmatimonadales bacterium
CACGAGCTCCCGGGTGCGCCATTCCGCCCTGAGGTCTTTCCGGGCGACCGCGAACGCGACGGCGAGCGAGTTGGTCATCTCACCACGTGCAGCCTTGTCGCCGTGCCCACCGAGCGGCCGTGCCGCAGCATCAGGGTCCGCTGGCACAGGCGGTTGGCAAGCGCCTGGTCGTGAGTGGCGAGCACGACAGTCCGCCCGTGCATCACCGTCCCGAGCAGCTCCGCCGCGTCCGAACCGAGGCTGGCGTCCGGCTCGTCGAGGACGAGCAGCCTGGGGTCGTGGAGGATCGCGCGGGCGATGGCGAGCCGCTGCTGCATGCCGCGAGACAGCAGGCCGGCCGGCCGGTTCGCCACGGATCCGAGCCCGACCAGGTCCAGCGCCTCCCTTGCGCGCGCCCGGCCTACGCCCTGCAGCGTGGAGAAGAATTCCAGGTTCTCGACAGCCGACAGCGCCGGGTAGAGGCCGGGAGCGTGCGAGACGTAGCCGATCCTGTGGCGGAGGCGGCGGCGCTCCTTGAGGGCGTCGAGTCCCATGATCTGGAGGCGGCCCGAGGTCGGGCGCGCCGCCGTGGCCAGGATCCGGAGCAGGGTTGTCTTGCCGGCGCCGTTCTCGCCGAGCACGGCCATGTGCTCGCCGGCGTCGATCGCGAGGTCGACGGCCTCGAGCGCGACCTCGGGACCGAACCACTGGGTGAGGCCGTTGGCCACGATGATGCTCATCTGTCCGGGTCCGGGGGGGTCTTGATCAGCGGCCACAGCACGAAGGGGCCCGCCGCGAACAGCAGCAGCGTCGCGACGATGATCGCCATCTAGCCCGGCACCGTTGCGGGAACGCGGCGCCTGACCGCCTCGATCGCCGGGACTCGCTCCCCGAGGTTGCCCAACACCACTCCGAAGATGATGATCGCCCCGCCCGCCCAGATCCAGCTCACGAGCGGGTTGATGAAAATGCGGAAGGCGGCGGCGCCGTCGGGGCCGGTGCCCGCGAGCACCACGTAGACGTCAGCCAGCGGCGTGGTGTTGATCGAAACGTGGGTCAGGGATTGCCCGCCCAGGCCGGCATAGGTGGCGAGGGCCGGCTCGAGCGTGGCGTCGCCGAACCGCATCGAAGCGACGAGCTCGGTGTGGTCGCTCAGCTGGCGCTGCTCGGATCCCGTGTAGGTCAGCATGTAGCCGGCCACGGTCACGTGCTGGCCCGGCGCGAGCGTCACGTCCCTTTCCTGCTGCCAGAAGTGAGACGCGCCGATCCCCGTCACGAGCACGGCCAGGCCCAGGTGCGCGAGATAGGCGCCGTAGCGCCGCCGCCGGCGTCCGATCGTCGAAGGCAGTCGCGACCAGCCTCGGCCCATGCGCGCGAGCTGGATCACGCACGTCGCCACGACCGCCGCGGCCAGCGGAAGCGCGACCAGCGCGGGAATCGACCGCACACCGGCAGCCAGGAGCGCAGCCACCGCCACGACCACCGCCGCCCCGGGCCAGGTCATCGCACGCAGCGACGGCAGCCTGGCCGCGCGGCGCCACGGCAGGAGCGGCCCCGCCGCCATCAACGCGAGGATCACGACGAGAAGCGGGCCCGCCGCGCGCTCGTAATAAGAGGCGCCGACCACGCGCTGCAGCCCCAGCATGCCGGACACGAGCGGCAGCACCGTGCCCCAGAAGACGACGGCGACGACTCCGATCAGGAGCAGGTTCTGGAGCACGAAGGCTCCTTCGCGAGAAACCGGCGCGACAGGTTGCCCTCCACCGGCGGCGACCCCCGCGCGAGCCGCCAGCAGCACGATCGAGAACACGATGCAGACGAACAGGAAGGCCAGGAACCACGGCCCGATCGCGCTGATCGCGAAGGTGTGGACCGACGGAACGACTCCGCTGCGCACGATGAAGGTTCCGAACACGACGAGCAGGAACGCGAGGATGACGAGGCCGAAGTTCCACGCGCGCAGTCTTCCGCGCGTCTCCTGGACCATCGACGAGTGGAGGTAGGCGGTGGTCGCCAGCCATGGCATCAACGCGACGTTCTCAACCGGGTCCCAACCCCAGTAACCGCCCCAGCCGAGCACGTGGTAGGCCCACCACATACCGAGGATCAGCCCGGTCGTCTGGAGGCTCCAGGCGATCAGCGCGAAGCGCCTCGTGTGCGCGATCCAGGCTGCATCGGGCCGGCCGGCGAGCAGCGCCGCCGACGCGAAACAGAACGGGATGGCGAATGATGCGAAGCCGGCGAGCACGACGGGTGGGTGAATCAGCATCCCGCCGTCCCGCAGGACCGGATTGAGCCCAAGGCCGTCGGGTGGGGTGATCGAGAGCAGGTCGAACGGGCTTGCCACCAGCACGAGGACGACGAGCAGAAAGCTCAGGATCGCGGCCATGAGCCCAGCGGCGTAGCCGGCCAGCTTCAGCCCGAGTGATGCGCTGGCGACGAGCGACACGCTGCCGAGCACTCCGAGCACGAGCGCCCAGTACAGCAGCGAGCCCTCCTGCCCTCCGTAGAAGCCCGCCGCGATCAACGCCGTCGGAGTCGAAAGGTCGGTGTGCTCGGCGACGTAGGCGAGCGAGAAGTCGTGGCTGAGGAGAGCCCATTCCAGCACACCACCGGCGACTGCGACCATCGCCGCGGCGGCGACGAACGCGCGCCTGCCCACCTGCACCATCGCCGCGTTCTCCTGGCGGCCGGCCCAGAAGGAGAGCACGGCGGAAAAGCCGGCCATCACGAGGGCGGCGAGGAGTGCGCCGGCGCCCAGGTACCCGAGTATCACTGTGTGTACGGGGTCGTGGAGAAGCGGGACGGGCACTTCGCCAGCAGGGTCCGTGCGTGGAAGACGCCGTCCGAGCCCAACCTGCCCTCCGCGACCACGGTGATGCCGGGCTTGAAGATGTCGGGAAGCGTGCCTGTGTACTCGACGGGCATGGATGCCGTGCCGTCCTTTTCGGTGAACCTCACGTGCAGTCCGCCGTCGCCCTTCTGCACGTCGGTCTGGACCACGCCCGCGACGCGCACGTCACCGTTGACCGGGTGCGAACGCAGCTGGCTCACTGTGAGGTAGTACTCGGCGGAACCGCCGGACGCCGAGTAGATCAGGTAGCCGACGCACGCCGCGACGACGAGGGCCGGAATGGACCACCTGATCATGTCGTGATCAGCGCCAGGTAGCGGTCGAGGGTCCGCGCGTCAAGCGGCCCGGTGAACGATGCCGTCACGCGACCCTGGGCATCGATGAAGAACGTCGCGGGAAGCCCTCCCACCCCGTACGACTGGTAGCTGCCCTCCACGATCGGGCCCGCCGGGTACGGGTGCACGTGCTGGCGCTCGAAGCTCTCGAAACCGCCGGCGGTGTCCTGGTTGTCCGCTCCGACGAATGCGATGTCCGGATGGGCGATTGACCCGTTAGAAAGGACCGGCAGCTCCTGCACGCAGGGCGCGCACCAGGAAGCCCAGAAGTTCAGCACAACAGGCTTTCCCTGCAGCTCCCAGACGCGAACCTGCTCGCCGGACTGGGTCTTGATGGCCAGCCGCGGCGCCGTCTTGCCCAGCAGCGGAGGGTTGGCGAGCGCGGCGTGCTGGAGGCCCC
>DATLVL010000136.1:0-10834 GCA_035577525.1 Gemmatimonadales bacterium
ATGAAAGCGATCGCCGACGGCTTCCAGGTCAACGAGCTGCGCGCCGTCGCGACGAGCGCCGTGCGCGAAGCGTCGAACGGCCGGGCGTTCATCCGCGAAGTGCGGCGCCGCTCGGGACTCGTCGTCGAAGTGATCACGCCCGAAGAAGAAGCGCAGCTCGCGCTGTTGTCGGCGGTGCGCGCCTTCGATCTCGCCGGCCGCTCGGTGGCGGTGGTGGACATCGGCGGCGGCAGCGTCGAGGTCGTGCTCGCCGCGGGCTCCGTCGTCGATCAGATCTACACGCTGCCGCTCGGTGCCGTGCGCCTGACCGAGACGTACGGCGGGGCGGAAGTCCTGAAGCGGCGCCGCTGGAAGCGGCTGCGCCGGGCGATCGACCGCGCGCTGGACGAGCGCATCGGCGAGCCGCCGTTCTATCCCGAAGTGATCATCGGCTCGGGCGGAACGTTCACGAACCTCGCAGGCCTGCTCAAAACGGAGCGCGAGGGGTCGGAGAAGAACATCCAGGGCTACACGATGCGGCGCGCCGAGGTGGTGCATCTGATGCACCGGCTGCGCGCGACGCCGCTCGACATGCGCCGTGCGATGCCGGGGCTCAACCCGCAACGCGCCGACATCATCGTCGCCGGAGCGGCGGTCGTGGCGCGGCTGGCGCGCCGCCTCGGCGCGCAGCAGATCGTCGTCAATCCCGGCGGCTTGCGCAGCGGCCTGTTGCTGTCGATGATCGCCGAGCGACAGGCGGCGTCGGGCGGCGATCGGGTGCGCAGCGTCGACCGGCTCGAGTCGGTGCGCGCGTTCGCGCGCAAGTGTCATTCGGGGGAGAAGCACTGCGAGCATGTCGCGCTGCTCGCGGGGCAGATGTTCGACGGCTTGCGCGGCCCGCACGGGCTGCCGCTCGAAGGCCGCGACATCCTCGTCGCTGCGGCGCTGCTGCACGACGTCGGCTATCTGATCAACCACGCGAAGCACCACAAGCACGCCTACCACCTGATCCAGAACGCCGAGCTCGTGGGGTGGACGGCGCGCGAAGTGGAGCTGATCGCCAACGTGGCGCGCTATCACCGCAAGGCCGCGCCGAAAAAGCGGCATTCCAATTTTCGCCGCCTCGAGCGCGCCGACCGGCGCCAGGTACGGCGCCTCGCCGCGATCCTGCGCGTCGCCGACGGGCTCGACCGCACGCACACGCAGCGCATCAGCGCGGTGGGCGTCGAAGCGGGGCACGGCGCGGTGCGGCTCGTCCTCGCCGCGGAGTCCGATCCGCAGGTCGAGCGTTGGGACGCCGAGCGCAAGGCGGGGCTGTTCGCCAAGGTGTTCGACGGCGTGCCGTCGTTCGTGTGGGCGCGGGGGGGAGCCGTCCAGCGCAAGCGGGCGACTCCGGCGCGCGGGCGTCGGGTCCCGCGGTTGCGGCTCGCGACGGGGTGAGCTGATGGCGCAGGCCTATACACCGGCGTTCCCACCCGACCATTACCTGAACCGCGAGCTGTCGTGGCTCGAGTTCAACGCGCGCGTGCTCGAGGAAGCGGGCGACACGTCGAACCCGTTGCTCGAGCGGCTCAAGTTCCTCGCCATCTTCAGCTCCAACCTCGACGAGTTCTACGAGGTGCGCGTCGCCGGGCTGCAGCAGCAGATCTACGCGGGGATCGAGCCGCAGGATTACCCTGCCGACGGCATGGACCCGGCCCACCAGCTCACCGCCATCGACAAGCGGGTGCGCGAGCTGCTGGCCGAGCAGGACCGGCTGCTCAACGAGGACGTCATGCCGGCGCTGGCGACGAACGGCGTCGAATGGGTGCGCTACGAGCAGCTGACGGAAAGCGAACGCCAGCACATCGAGTCGCTGTTCCGCACGGAGATCGCGCCGGTGCTGACGCCGCTGGCGATCGATCCCGGCCATCCTTTCCCGTTCGTCCACACCAAGAGCCTCAACGTCGCGCTGCTGGTCGAGAGCACCGGGTCGGGCCAGCAGCTGTTCGCCGTGGTGCAGGTGCCCGCGGTGCTCGACCGCGTGGTGCTGCTGCCGCGGACCGAGGAGCGCGTGCGGTTCGTGCTGCTCGAGGAGGTCGTGGCGGCGCACCTGGGCGACCTGTTCGGCGGCTTCACCGTCATCGCGCACACGTTCTTCCGCGTCACGCGCAATGGCGATCTGACGATCGACGAAGACGAAGCCGAAGACCTGCTGCAGACGATCGAGGACACCCTGCGCCAGCGCATGCGCGGCGAGGCGGTCCGGCTCGAGATCCAGGCCGGCGGCGACGAGCGCTTCGCGCAGATGCTCACCGGCGCGCTCGGCCTCGGCGAGCGCGACGTGTTCCGGGTGACCGGTCCCATCGACGTCAGCGCCCTGATGGCGCTGCAGAAACTCGAAGGGTTCCGGTCCTTGCGCGACGAGCCGCTGGTGCCACGGGTGCCACAGGCGCTCGCGAGCGGTACCAACGTCTTCGAGCTGATCAAGAAGCAGGACATCCTGCTGCACCATCCCTATGAGTCGTTCGGCCCCGTCCTCGACTTCATCGAGCGCGCCGCCGACGATCCGCTGGTCCTGGCCATCAAACAGACGTTGTACCGCACGTCGGGCGGCAGCCCCATCATCTCGGCGCTCGCCCGGGCGGCGCAGAACGGCAAGCAGGTGACGGCCCTGGTCGAGCTGAAGGCGCGCTTCGACGAAGAGAACAACATCGTATGGGCGCGCGAGCTCGAGCAGGCGGGCGTGCACGTCGTGTACGGCGTGGTGGGACTCAAGACGCACTGCAAGGCGGCGCTCGTGGTGCGGCGCGAGCCCGACGGCATCCGCCGCTACGTCCACCTCTCCACCGGCAACTACAACCCGACCACCGCCCGCATCTACACCGACCTCGCCCTGTTCACGGCGAATCCGGATTTCGGCGAAGACGTGAGCGCGATGTTCAATCTGCTCACCGGCTACTCGCAGCGGCGCGACTGGCGCAAGCTGTGCGTCGCGCCGGTCGATCTGCGCGACAACGTGATCGCGTTGATCGACCGCGAGCGCAAGCATGCCGAAGCGGGCGGGACGGGACGGATCCTCGTCAAGATGAACGCGCTGGTCGAGCCGGCGGTGATCGACGCGCTGTACCGCGCGTCGCAGGCGGGCGTGAAGGTCGAGGCCCTGATCCGCGGAATCTGCTGCCTGCGGTCGGGACTCCCCGGCGCCTCGGAGACGATCCGCGTGACCAGCATCGTGGACCGTTTTCTCGAGCACAGCCGCATCTTCTACTTCGAGAACGGCGGCGACCCGGAGATCTTCCTCGCCTCGGCCGACTGGATGCCGCGCAATTTCTTCCGCCGCATCGAGGTGATGTTCCCGATCGAAGATCCGCGGCTGAAGGCACGCATCGTCGAGACGATCCTGCCGATTCTGCTCACCGACAACGTCAAGGCGCGCGTGCAGCGTCCCGACGGGAGCTACCAGCGTGTGGCCCGGGGCGCTGATGAGCCGGCGGTGCGCGCCCAGGTGGCGCTGCAGGGGCAGGCGCGTGAGTCGGCACGGGAGGTCGGCGAGACGCCGCACCGGCTGTTCGTTCCGATCGTGCGGCTGGCAGGGCGCAACGGCGGAAACGGCGGGCAGGGGGCGACAGCGCGGCGGCCGAAGCGTTCCGGAACACGGACGCCGGCCCGGAAAAAACCAGCTCCCGACTAGACGCGACGCGGTCCGCCCCAGCGGCGCACCGCCGGTGACGCCACGGGGATGGGCACAACCGCAGTCACCGGCCCAGCCGCCGGCATCAGCGCCGCGACATCGCTCGCCCAGGTCCGCTTGCTTCCCAACCAGTCCTTGCGCAGCGTTGCGAACAGGTCCGCCTCGCGGGCCCGGATCCGCTTCGCGATGGCGACGAGCCCCGACTGCCGGCCGCGCCGGCGCGGCGAAGGTCCAGCCGGCGACGGCCCCGTGAGCTTCGCATCGAGCAGCTGCGCGGCGCGCTCGGCGGCCGCCGTGGCGACCGCGGCGCGCACGACTTTTTCCAGCTCCTGAAGATCGTGCAGCTCTCCCAGCAGGTCCTGGATCACCTTGAGGCGGGTGATCAGCTCGTCGCCGCCGGGGAGCGTGCTCCGCACCGGCTCCACGACGTAGCGCAGCCGCTTCGCGGCGATGCGCGCGCGATGGGCCGCCTCGTCCTCCGTGTGCTGGATTTCTCCGAGCCGTGCATCGAGCTGGCGCGCCTGCTCGACCGTCGCCGTGCGCACCGCTGCCGCGAACGACTCGTCGCTGATCGACGGATCCGTTTGAACAGTCTGGCGGTAGGCCACGAGTCCTTTCTGGAGCTTGCGCGCCGCCGCGGTGAACGACCGGCGCGTGTCGGCGAGACACTTCTCGACGTCCTTCGCGCGCCGCGCGTCGATGCGATCGATCAGCCACTGCAGGCCGACCCGCTGGGCCGGCGTCATCCCCGTGGCGAGGGGGCGCAGCCACTCCAGGGCGACCTCCGCTTCGCGGACGCGGTTCGTCGCTTCCGCGATCTCGCCCAGGCGTTTGTGGGGCTTGCCGTGGACGCTGTCTTCGAGCAACGGCCGGTAGGCCCGCAGCGTCGTCCGCAGTCGCCGCAACGCTACGCGGAAGTCGTGCAGCGCCAGAGTGTCCTCGGGGTTGCCGGTGCGCTCGAAGGCACTGGTGGCGTCCTCGAGATACCCCAGGGCGATCACGCGCACGCTCTGCGCCGCCGGACGACCGAGCAGGTCCGCGGGCAAGTTCGTCACTCGAGTCCTCTGAGCTGTGCCGGCGTCAAGGACCAGAGTAGCGTCGCCGCCGCGGCGTCCACGGTATCGGGGAAGGACAACAGCAGCGCCGCTCCTTTCTTGATCTCGACGAACGATCGCTCGCTCTTCGACAGGAGCCAGCTCGTTACGCGGCCGAGCCCGGGTTCGTGTCCGACGATGGCGACCGTGTCGTGGCGCCGCTCGCCGATGAGCCAGCGCGTCACGTCGTCAGCCGACTGCGCCGGGGCGAGCACCGGGACGACGACCGGGTCGAGCCCGTCGTAGGCCGCCGCGAGAATCTCCGCCGTCTGCACGGCCCGGGTGAAAGGACTCGTCGCGATCAGCTGGATCTCGGGAACCAGTGCGCGCAACGCCTCGACCACCCGTTTCATCTTCTTCTTGCCCTCCGATGTCAGCGGCCGTCCCGCATCGTCGGGATGGTTGCGCGCCCATTCGGCGGCGTCCTCTGCGATCGCATGCCGGACGACCAACAGCTGTTTCATGGAAAGATGCCCATCTCTTCGTAAGTGCGTGAGACCTTGTCGATCGCGCTGATGAAGGCCGCGGTGCGGAGGCTGACCTTGTCGGCCCCATGCCCCTGCTGAATCTCGCGGATCTGATGGTACGAGGAGACCGTCGCCTCCTCTAACCCGGAGTTGACGAGGTCCTCTTCGTCCGGTCCCTCCGTAAAGAAGCCGATCTGCTGCTCGGTGAACTCTTTGCCGGTGGATTGCGACACGGCCTGCAGGATGCGCCGCGCCGCTCCTTCCTCGTAGCGTTTTTGCATCCGCCCGAAGCGCACGTGCGAGAGATTCTTGAGCCATTCGAAGTACGACACGATCACGCCGCCCGAGTTGAGCCACAGGTCTGGGAGGATCAGCGCGCCGCGCTGCAAGAGCACGTCCTCGGCCTCGACCGTAGTGGGCCCGTTGGCCGCTTCGGCGATGATCTTCGCCTTGACGCGCGCGGCGTTATCGGCGGTGATCACGCGCTCCAGCGCCGCAGGAATGAGGATGTCGCAGTCGAGCTCCAGGGCATCGGCGGACTGCTTGAGGTCGGTGGCGCCGGGGAAGCCGAGGATCGTTTTCTTTTCCTTGCGATGCGCCATCACCTGCTCGATGTCGAGTCCCGCCTCGCGCGCGATGGCGCCCTCGTACTCGGAGAGCCCGACGAGGATCGCGCCGGCTTCCTGCAGGAATTTGGCGGCGTGGTATCCGACGTTGCCGAGTCCCTGGACGACCACGCGTTTCCCGCTGAGGCCCTTCTTCAGTCCCAGCCTCTTCATGAACTCGGGCGTGTCGCAGGCTTCGCGGATGCCGTAGTAGACGCCGCGGCCGGTCGCCTCAATGCGGCCGCGAATCCCGCCTTGCGCCAGCGGCTTTGCCGTGACGCAGGCGAGCGCGTCGAGCTCCCCACCCGCGAGCGACACGTACGTATCCGCGATCCACGCCATCTCCTGGGGGCCCGTGCCGAAATCGGGGGCGGGCACGTCGACTCCCGGGCCGATGAACTTCTTGCGCACCAGCTCGAAGGTGAAGCGCCGCGTGATGCGCTCCAGCTCGCCGCTCGAGTAGAGGCGGCGGTCGATCTTCACACCGCCCTTGGCGCCGCCGAACGGCACGTCGACGATGGCGCACTTGTACGTCATCAGCGCGGCGAGCGCCACTACTTCGTCGTCCGACACATCCGGGCTGTACCGGATGCCGCCCTTGGTGGGGAGCTTGTGCTGGCTGTGCTCGGCGCGCCACGCGTGCATCACCTCGATCGTGCCGTTGTCGCGCCGCACGGGAAAGCTGACGTAATAGACGCTGTTGCACGCCTTGATCTGGCTGAGCAGCGTCGGGTCGTGCTTGGTGAACGCCGCCGCCCGATCGAATTGCCGGTTGACCTGGTCGATGAATCCTGCGGACACGGGTACGCCTCCTTGCTCACATGCCTTCGGTCGGGGGTCGGGGCGGCGCGGGCACGAAATGATTGAGCGGCCCGCGCCCGGCGCCGAGTCCGGGGGCGGCGGCCAGCGCGCGCTGCACGAAGTCTATGGCGTCTTCCACCGCGGACGCGAGCGGCCTTCCCTGGGCCAGTCCGGCGGCGATCGCCGCCGAGAGGGTGCAGCCGGTGCCGTGGGTCGATGTCGTCTCGATGCGCGGGTGCGTGAAGCGGTGCACGCCGCGGGCGCTCACCAGCACGTCGACCAGCTCGTCGTCGGTGAGGTGGCCGCCCTTGAGCAGTACGACTTGCGCACCCTGATGCACGAGCGCGCGCCCCGCCCGCTCCATTTCTTCGGGGGTGCGGATGTCCTGCTCGATCAAAATGCGCGCCTCGTCGAGGTTCGGGGTCACCAGCGTGGCGAGCGGGACGAGCTGTCGCACCAGGAGCTTCGCCGCGTCGGGCTTGAGCAGCGGGTCGCCCGACGTCGCGACCATGACGGGATCGAGCACGACGTTGGGGAGCCGCCAGCGCGCGATGCCGTCGGCGACGGTCTCGACCACCTCCGCCGTTCCGAGCATGCCGATCTTGACGGCGTGCGGGGGCAGATCTTCCGCCACGGCGTCGAGCTGGGCGGTCACCAGGCTCGCGGAGACCGGCTCCCACGCCGTCACCGCTTGCGTGTTCTGGGCCGTCACCGCGCAAATGACGCTGGTGC
This sequence comes from Gemmatimonadales bacterium, assembly GCA_035577525.1. GTDB lineage: Bacteria > Gemmatimonadota > Gemmatimonadetes > Gemmatimonadales > GWC2-71-9 > DASTHG01. The sequence goes on from DATLVL010000136.1 coordinate 7,352, forward strand.
CGAATACGCCGAACTGATGGAAGGTCTTGAGGTCCGCCTGGATCCCGGCCCCGCCCCCCGAATCCGACCCCGCGATCGTCAGGGCGATCCGCACGGCCGGCCGGGGGTTTCGGGAAGCGACTGGCGCTTGGAGATGCGGGCCCGGTGCGCGAAGTTAGTAGGTCCGATCGGAGGGGTGCGCATCGCCACTAATCTGGCGTCCACGATCCGCGATCTCAAACGCCGCAAAGCCCGTGGCCGCCGCGGCCTCGCCCTGCTCGAAGGCGTGCGGCTCGTGGAGGAGGCCTTGGGGTCGGGGACGCGCATCGTCGGGGCCGTGGTATCTCCGGAGCTGGGCCGCACGGTGCGTGGCACCGCGCTCGTGGCCTCGCTCAAGAGCCACGCGGTCGCGGTGCAGGAGGTGACGGCGCAGCTGCTCGCGACGCTCGCCGACACCGACGCGCCGCAGGGCATCATCGCGGTGGTCGAGCCACGGCACTGGACACCCGACGACGTGCAGCTCGGCCACGGCGCTGTGGTCCTGGTGGTCGACGGGGTGCAGGATCCCGGCAACGTCGGGACCCTGGTACGCACGGCGCACGCGCTCGGCGCCCGCGCCACGATCGCGCTGCGCGGCACCGCCGATCCGTGGGGACCGAAGACGCTGCGCTCGGCGATGGGGGCGACGTTCCGCCACCCCCTGCTCGTGTTCGACGACCCGGGATTCATCGCCTGGTCGCGACGCCACGACGTGACGCTGTGGGCCGCGGCCGCCGACGGCGAGCCGCTCGAGCGGGCGGTGGCGGCGCTGAACGGGGGCGGGGACCGGAGCGGCGGAGTGATCGCGGTGATCGTCGGCAACGAAGGGGCCGGCATCCGGCCGCATTTGAACGCTGTCGCGGCGCGCCGCGTGGCGATCCCGCTCGCCCAGGGCGCCGAATCGCTCAACGTCGCCGTCGCCGCCGGGATTCTTCTGTACGAGGTTACGCGTGGGCACTGACGTCATTTTCGGCATTGCCGCGGGCGCCATCGGGCTCTGTCTCGGGAGCTTCCTGAACGTCTGTATCCTGCGGCTGCCGCACGATCAATCCCTCGTCACGCCGCCTTCCACCTGCCCGCGCTGCGGCAAACGCATCGCGTGGTACGATAACATCCCGGTGGTGTCGTGGCTGGTGCTGCGCGCCAAGTGCCGCAACTGCGGCGAGCCGATTTCGCTGCAGTACCCGCTCATCGAGGCGCTGGTGGGGGCGCTCTGGGTCGGTGCCTACCTCCTCTGGGGCGTCAGCGTCCACACGATCGCGGGCGGGATACTGGGGACGATCCTCCTGGGGATCGGCATCACCGATGCACGGCATTATCTGATCCCGGATGAATACAACTGGGCCGGACTCGCCGTGGGCCTGGCGACCTCGCTGGTGGGCGGGTGGCAGGGGTTCCTCCAGGCGGTGATCGGAGCGGCGTTCGGCTTTTCCTTATTGTTCGCCGTCGGGGTGGCGGGGCGCTGGATGTTCGGCGAAGAGGCGATGGGCGGCGGCGACATCAAGATGATGGCGATGGTGGGGAGCTTCGTCGGGCCGAAGGATGGCGCGGGGTGGTGGCACGGGGTGCTGGGCGTGCTGCTCACCGTTTTCGCCGGCGCTCTCTTCGGCACCATCATCTTCGTGCCACTGTCGCTCAGGAAAAAGCGTCTCGTGCCGTTCGGGGTATTTCTCGCCGTGGGTGCCGCAGTCACCTACATCTGGGGCGACCTCATCTTCGATTGGTATCGGCGATTCGTGAGCGGCGGGTGACGTGAGCGATCCGTTGGCAGGGTTGTTTGAAACAGGCAACGTCCTCGAGCGCGTGGGGATCGACCTCACCGCCCAGGCGCGGCGCGGGGATCTGGAGCCGGTGCGCTGCCGCGAAGCGGAAGTGTCCCGCGTCATGGACATCCTGCTGCGCCAGAGCAAGAACAATCCGGCGCTGGTCGGCAAGGCGGGCGTCGGCAAGACGGCGATCGTCGAAGGGCTGGCGCAGCGTATCGCCGCGGGCGACGTGCCCCCGGCGCTGAAGGACGCCCGGGTGGTGGCGCTCGATCATGTGGCGCTGCTCGCCGGCACGGCGTTCCGGGGCCAGTACGAGGAGCGCATCCGGCGGCTCGTGGAGACCCTCGCCGCCGACCCCGATCTCATTCTCTTCGTCGACGAGCTGCACAATCTCATCGGCCAGGGCACCGCCGTCGGCGCCGCGATGGACGCGGCCAACATGCTCAAGCCGGCGCTGGTGCGGGGCGACATCCGCGTGGTCGGTGCGACGACGGGCGAGGAGTACGACAAGTGGATCCGCAACGATCCCGCCCTGGAGCGCCGTTTCCAGCCGGTGCAAGTGACGGAGCTCGACGCGATCCAGACCTGGGAGGTGCTGGTGGCGCGCCGGCCACGCCTCGAGCACCACCACGCCGTCGCGATCACGGACGACGCGCTCAAAGCCGCGATCGTGCTCACCGATCGCTTCGTTCCGGAGCGCGCCCGACCCGACAAGGCGATCGACGTGCTCGACGAAGCGTGCGCCCACTCCCAGGCGACGGTGCGGGTCGCCCCGGAGCTCGAGCGCCTGATCCGCGAGCGCCGCAAGGTCGATGCGATGATCCGGCGCGGGCTGGTGCGCGAAGGGGCGGACGAACCCCTGGCCGATCTGGGCAGCATGCTGGATCGGATCGGCGAGGAGATTCAGAAGCTGTTGGGCGGGGAAGAGCGGGGGAAGACGGTCGCGGCTGAGACCTCCGCCGCTGTTCACCGCCCTTCTGCGCCATCGCTCTCGGAGCGCCGCGACGAGCTGGACCGCCTGCTGCGCGCCGAGCTCGAGAGTCACGGCATCGTGGTCACGGGGAAGGACGTGGCGCGTGTGGTGAGTACCGCGGTCGGCAAAGGCATCGAATGGGCCGGCTGACGCTGCTCGCTGCCGTGGTGGTGGGCAGTGGTATGTGGGCGTGTCGTGAACGGGCGAAGGCCGTGCAATCCGAGGCCGCACTGCTCGACCTGGTGCACCAGCTCGAGACTCAGGCGGAGCGCATCACCGGTTTACAGTTCAAGCACCAGGTGGCGGTGCGGCTGCGCAGCCGCGCCCAGCTGCGTGACTACGTGACCCACAAGTTCGATCAGGATCTGCCGCCCGCGGAGCTGTCCGGTGTGGAGGCGGCGTACAAGCTGTTTGGCTTCATTCCCGATTCGCTCAATCTGCGCCGCACCATGATCGCGCTGCTGACCGAGCAGGTGGCGGGATACTACGATCCCGATTCCGGCGCGCTGTTCGTTCCCAACGACCTGACCGACCGGTTCCAGATTCGCACCGTCGCATCGCACGAGCTGGTGCACGCCCTGCAGGATCAGTACATGCCGCTCGATTCGATCCTCAACCAGCGGCGCCGCAACGATCGCCGCTCGGCCGCCGAGGCCGTGCTCGAGGGCCAGGCGACGTTTTATCAGATCTCGATCCTCATGCCGGAACAGCATCCCGAGACGTTCC
>DATLVL010000137.1:0-3870 GCA_035577525.1 Gemmatimonadales bacterium
CGGCTACTGGGCCTGGAGCGCGCTGCTCGTGATCGCCCTCGTTCTCACCTGGCGCTTCGCGTCCCCCGGCCATGGACCCTGGCGGCTGGTCCACCTGGCGGCGGCGATCGGATGGCTTCCGGTCATCTACGGTCTCCAGCTCGGCCAGCCGGGCCTCTTCGTCGCGCTCGGAGTTGCGGGCTGCTACGTCCTGCTGGGGGCGGGGCGCCCGTTCTGGGCTGGCATCGCGCTCGGCGCCCTCATCTTCAAGCCTCAGCTCGCATTCCTGGTGCCGGCCGCACTGCTAGTGACCGGACGCACGCGCGCGTTCTGGGGCAGCGTGGTTGCGCTCGGCGTGCTGGGTGTCGCGTCGGCCTTCGTTCTCGGCTCTGGCGGAATCGCGGCGTATGAGGCCAGGCTCAGCTTTGCCGCCGGCGTGCCGGTCAACCGCGAGCTCACGCTCGCGCCGCTCATCGGCAGCCTCGTCAACGGCGCGGCCGCCCTTCCCGTCACGCGCGCGGTCCAGGCTGCGATCGCCCTCTCGGCGCTGTTCCTCGCGTACCGGTTACGCCACCTGCGGGATGAGTGGATCCTCATACCGGCGCTCGTGGGGGGACTGCTCGCCAGTCCCTACCTTCACCTCGACGACCTCGTGATGCTCGGGCTCGCGGCCTGGCTGTACCTGCGCACGGCGCCTGGCTGGCGGACGGTCGGATTGACGCTCGCGGCCGTCCTCGCCGCCGAGGGATTGCCCATCTGGGGACCGCTGCCCGTGATCGCATGCGAGGTGGCCGCCCTTGCCCTCCTGCCGTTCACTCCCCGTGGCGCCCCACACCCTCCACAAAGCGACTCGCTCCCTCTTTCGCCTCTCCCGACTTCAGAACCTCGAGCCCACCCCGATGCTCAGCCCGCGCCGCGTCATCGAGACTGAGCGCCCATTGGGTCAGAACGCTGCGGCGGTCCGCACGAAGCGCACCCTGCGGTAGCTCGGCGATCTGACGCGCGAGCAACTGGGCGCTCTCCAGCGCGCGACCCGGTTCGACCAGCCGCTCAACAAGGCCGATCTGGAGCGCCTCGATCGCGGGGACCGGGCGGCCGGTGAGGATCAGGTCGAGCGCTCGGCCCTGGCCGATCATGCGCGGCAGCCGGATCGTTCCCATGTCGATCAGCGGCACCCCGAAACGCCGGTTGAACACGCCAAGCGTCGCGTTTCCGGCGGCCACGCGAAGGTCGCACCACAACGCCAGCTCGAGTCCGCCCGCCACGGCGTAGCCCTCGATGGCGGCGATCACCGGTTTGCTGAGGACCATCCGCGTCGGCCCCATCGGTCCATCACCGGATTTGGCCGGTGGGCTGGGAGAGCCCGCGGCGAGGGCTTTCAGGTCGAAACCCGCACAGAAATGCTCACCCGCGCCGGTGAGCACGGCAACAGCAAACGATCTGTCCTTGTCGAATGCTTCGAACGCCTGCTTCAGGGCCGACGCCGTGGCGGGGTCGACCGCATTTCTCGCCTCCGGGCGCGCGATGGTGATCGTCATCACAGCGCCCTCGGCCGCGACCTGGACTGGACGAGCGGAGCGCGCCGCCGTGCGGCTACTCCGCATCCATGTACGGATAACGGTGATCTGTCGGCGGCGCGTAAGTCTCTTTGATCGTGCGAGGGCTCACCCAGCGAATCAGGTTCAGGAACGAGCCCGCCTTGTCGTTGGTGCCCGACGCCCTCGCGCCGCCGAACGGCTGAAGGCCGACGACCGCGCCGGTCGGTTTGTCGTTGATGTAGAAGTTGCCCGCGGCGTTGACCAGAGTCTCGGACGCCTTGCGGATCGCATGGCGGTCGTGCGCGAAGATCGCGCCCGTGAGCCCGTATGGGCTCGTCCGGTCGCAGAGCTCCAGCGTCTCCTCGAACTTGCCGTCGGCGTAGGGGTAGACCGTCAGGATCGGACCGAACAGCTCCTCGCGCAGCAGCTTGAAGTCCGGGTCGGTCGTCTCGATGACGGTCGGGCGGATGAACCATCCGACCTTGTCATCCCCCTTGCCGCCCGCGACCACTTTCGTGCTTTCCGCTTTGCGAGCAAAGTCGATCGCCTTCATGTGATTGGCGTATGCGTTCCCATCGATCACGGCGCCCATGAAGTTGCGAAAGTCGGCCACGTCACCTTGCGGGATCGCCTCGACCTCTTCCGCCATGCCGGCACGCATCGCTTTCCACATCGACTGCGGGATGTAGGCGCGGGAGGCGGCGGAGCACTTTTGGCCCTGGTACTCGAACGCGCCACGGATTAACGCCGTGCGCAGAGCATCCGGGTCGGCCGACTCGTGAGCGAACACGAAATCCTTGCCGCCGGTCTCCCCGACCAGTCGCGGGTAGGTGCGGTAGTGACCGACGTTCTGGCCCACCGTCCGCCACATTCCCTGAAACACCTCCGTCGACCCGGTGAAGTGGATCCCGGCAAGCTCGCGGTGCGCGAGAACCTGTTCGGAGATCTTCGACGCGCTCCCGCTCACCATGTTGATCACGCCCGGGGGAAGGCCGGCCTCGTTGAAGATCTCCATGAGGAAATGGCTCACCAGCAGGGTTTGCGTCGCGGGCTTGAACACGACGGTGTTGCCCATGAGTGCGGCCGCGGTCGGCAGGTTGGCGCCGATTGACGTGAAGTTGAAGGGGCTGACCGCAAACACGAATCCCTCGAGGGGCCTGTACTCGAGACGGTTCCAGGCGGTGCCGTCGTTGGTCGGCTGCTGGGTGAGCAGCTGGTCGCCGAAGAATGCGTTGTAGCGCCAGAAGTCGACCGATTCACACGCCGCGTCGATCTCGGCCTGGTGGACCGTCTTGGACTGACCGAGCATCGTGGCCGCGTTGATCGTGTCGCGCCACTTTCCGGCCAGCAAGGAGGCCGCGCGGAGCAGCACCGCGGCGCGCTCGTGGTACGAGGTCGCCGCCCACGCCTTGCGGGCCTTGAGGGCCGCGTCGATGGCGTCGCTGAAGTCCTTGTCAGACCCGACGCCATACTCGGCGATACTGAGCTCCTTGCGGTGCGGCGAGCGGATGTCGGCCCTCGAGGCGCCCCACCGGCGTTCTCCACCGATCTGCATCGGGACCTCGGTCCGCGCGTCGGTCAGCTCGGCCAGGCGGGCTTTGAGGGACTTTCGCTGGGGATCACCCGGCGCGTACGGGCGCACGGGTTCGTTCACTGGGGTTGGGACTCGGAAGTGTCCGTCGGCGGTCATTTCGACTCCTCGGTGATGCTGCCTCTGATGTCCCAAATCGTAACCCGGGCTCGTATCCCACCAAGTTGGCGGTCAAGACTGTTCGGAGGGGTTCCTTGATCGGCTTGATCCCATCTCGCAACGCTCGGCCGGCCGCCGTGCGGGACCGGATCAGGCAGACTGTCGCGCTGGTCGGCCGGCGCGGCTATGCGCTGAGCGCCGAGCGCGTCGCCGCACTGTGCATCGGCGGCGCGATCTCGCCGCGCGAGGTGCGGTGGATGGTTGCCTCCAGCCCGGACCTCGTGATCGCGGACGACCTCGTGCTCGATCGCTCAGAGCTTGGCCGGGCGGACCGGATCCGGTCCCGCGCGGAGGGCCACGGCGCGGACGCCGGCGCCTATGTCGAGATGACGGCTCGGTTCGTAAAGGCGCTGGTGACCCTGGCTCCATTCATCCGCAGCGTTTCGATCGCGGGGTCGCTTGCCAGCGGAGGGTTTCGGGAGTCCGACGACGTGGACCTCAACCTGATCGTGGACGATGGCCACCGTCACCTCGCGTACGTTGCGGTGAATGTCTTGGGATTGGTTCACGCGCTGGCCCACCGGGCAAAGCCGGTCGACGACCTCACGCGGCGTCCCCTGGCTCCGCGCCTGATGACGGCGAACCTGATCCTCGAGCGGTCGC
>DATLVL010000138.1:0-2535 GCA_035577525.1 Gemmatimonadales bacterium
AGGGCACGGCGAGCCAGCGCCCGCACTCCTGGCTCATCCTCGACGAGCAGCACCGTCTCGCGCCCGGGACGCGGCGGTGGCGGCGCCGGCTCGGGCGAGGCTGCGGTCGGCGCCGGAACGCGCGGCAGGTACAGCGTAAACGTGCTGCCGTGCCCCGGCTGGCTCTCGACGTCGATGTACCCGCCGCTCTGCTTCACGATGCCGTACACCGTCGCCAGCCCGAGCCCGCTCCCTTTCCCCACCGGCTTGGTGGTGAAAAACGGCTCGAACACCCGTCGTCGCACTTCCGCGTCCATCCCCGTCCCGCTGTCGCTCACCAGCAGCCGGACGTGGGGACCGGCGCTGGATCCAGGATGCGCCGCGGTGAACGTCTCATCGATATCCACGCGCGCCGTGGCGAGCATCAGCGTGCCGCCCTGCGGCATCGCGTCACGCGCGTTGACCGACAAATTGACAATGACCTGTTGCAGCTGGCCCTGGTCGGCCCGCACGAATACCGGCTCGGGATCGAGGGCGGCGACGAGGGCGATGTGCTCGCCGATCAGACGGCGCAGCAGCGAGCGCATTCCCTGCACCACCTCGTTCACGTTCAGCACCGTCGGCTGCATCACCTGTTTGCGGCTGAACGCCAGCAGCTGCCGCGTGAGCGAGGCCGCCCGCTCGGCGGCTTCTTCGATCTCGCGGATGTCGTCCCGCTGCTGTGCTCCCAGCGCCGATTCCTTGAGCAGCAGGCGCGTGTACCCGAGGATCGCGGTGAGCACGTTGTTGAAGTCGTGGGCGATGCCGCCCGCGAGCTGTCCCACCGCCTCCATTTTCTGGGACTGGCGCAGCTGGTTCTCCAGCTCCTTGCGCTGGGTGATCTCGGTGGCCACACCCAAGACATGCAGCGCGCCGTCCGCCGAGCGCAGCGGCACCTTGATGACCTGGAACCACCGCGGCCGTCCGGTTCGCGCGTCGGTGTTGCGTTCTTCGAGAATGAATTTGGGGCGACCCGTGCCCATCGCCTCCTGATCGTCGCGGCGGTACTGGGCGACCTCTTCCGCATTGGCGTTGAAGTCGCCGTCGGTCTTGCCGATCAAATCATCCGCCGGGGCGCCGTACAGCTCGGCGATCGCGCGGTTGACGAGGGTGAACCGTCCGTCCCAGTCCTTCACGAAAATGAGACTCGGATTCAGATCGATGACCTGGCGCAGGAATTCCTGCTCGCCGCGCCGCTCGTTCTCCAGCCGCCGCCGCTCGATCGCGGTCGACACCTGGCTCGCGACGAGCTGCAGGATCTGCGCCTCGTGCTCCCCATAGCGCACCTGCCGCGAGTAGCTCTGCACGGCGAACATGCCGATGGTGCGGTCGCCGATCTTGAGCGGGACCCCGAGCCAATCGAGCGAGCGCGCCCCCACCAGCTCGACCGTGCCGTCGCCCTCGGGACCGGGGCGTTCTGGGGTGACGAGGATGCGTTCGCCGCGCTTCAACACCAGCTCGGTGAGGCCGTGCCGCGGCCGGTGTGGGGCAGGCGCCGCGTCGTGCTCGTCCACGTGATACGGATAGGTGACGAGATCGGCCGCAGGATCGTACAGCGCGACATAGAAATTCCGCGCCGGCATCAGCCGGCCGACGATGTCGTGGATGGCACGGAAGAGGTCCTGCAGGTTCTCCGTGGCGTTGGCCGCCTCGGAGATGAGGAACGCCGCGCTCTGCACCCGCTCGGCACGGCGCTGCTCGGTGATGTCCCGGTTCACCGCCACCCGACCGATCGTGCGCCCGCGTCCGTCGCGCAGGGCGATCACGACCGCCTCGACGTCGCGTTCCGCCCCGTCCTGGGCGACCAGCGTCAGCTCAGCGGTCCAGCGACCGGCCGCGTGCATCGCCTCCTGAATCGCCCGGGTCACCGCCGGCCCTTCACCGGAGCGGTTCAGCAGCTCCACGTTGCGTCCGGCGACTTCATCGAGCGAATAACCGAACATGCGCTGGGCGCCGGGATTCCAGTCGAGGATCATGCCGTCGGGGTCGGTGACGATGACCCCGTCGTGCAGGTGCTCGACGATCATCGCCTGGCGGCGCAACGCCGCGACGACGGGATCGCTCGTCGTACGAGTGTCGGAACGGCGCTGTGGCGTCATGGACCGCTCAACGATGGCCGGTGGGCGGGAGCGGCGCCAGCCTCAGCGGCCGGCCAGCTGCGCCGTCACCAGCGCCCCCACCCCGTTACCAACCTGCTCGGCCGCGCTCCCGTCGCGCACCGCGATCTCCACGGTGCCCCCGCTGCCGCAATACGCTACCAGCTGGCCTTTGGCGACGTCTCCGAAGGTGCGCCGCAGGTTTCCCACGACTTCCCCCGCCACCGTGATCACCGACGTCCGGCCCACCGGGTCGCACGGAATGTTCGATATCAGGTTGCCGAAGCGGTCCACGTGCACGACCTCCCCGACCAGAGTGCCGCCATCGACGCGCGGCGTCGGGAACGGGTCCTGCACCGGGTGGGTCACTCCGGACCCCAGGTCTTCGATGCGCGCGCCCGAGGCGAGCCGCGCCGCCGCC
>DATLVL010000139.1:0-7156 GCA_035577525.1 Gemmatimonadales bacterium
ACCATCGACAGCCTCGGACGCGAACTGGACCATCCGTCGACCGCCACCGGCCCGGCACCTCCGAGCGCGAGCGGTTCGAAGGTCGCGACGGGAGCCGCCGGCCTCGGGGCGCTCGGTCTCCTGTTGTCGAAGCTGAAGCTCGTGCTTCTGGGGCTGACCAAGCTGGGGACGTTGGCGTCGATGCTGCTGGCCTTCAGCGTCTATTGGACTCTTTGGGGATGGCGGTTCGCCCTCGGATTCGTCGCATCGATCTACGTGCACGAGATGGGGCACGTGGCGGCACTGTCGCGGTTGGGGATCAAGGCAACGGCCCCGATGTTCATTCCGGGAATCGGCGCCGTAGTGCGACTGAAGCAGTATCCAGTCACGCCGCGTGAGGACGCCCGCGTGGGCCTCGCCGGGCCGATCTGGGGGCTCGCCGCCGCGGCGGTCGCCTATGCGGTGTATCGGGTGACCGACAGCCAGACCTGGGGCGCGATCGCGCAGGTTGGCGCGTGGATCAACTTGTTCAACCTCTTGCCGGTGTGGCAGCTCGACGGCGCGCGCGGCTTTCGCGCGCTGTCCCGCGCCGAACGGTGGGGAGTGGTGGCGATCGTGGCGGCGATGTGGCTCGCCACTCGCGAGGGACTTCTGGTGCTGCTGTTCTTGACCGCCGGCTACGCTGCGTGGCGCGGCCAGGCGCAGGCAGAGGGCGACCGCCGCGCGGCGTTCGAGTTCGGGGCGCTGGTCGTTGTGTTGTCCATCATGACGAAGATTCCCGTCCGCACGATCTGACGGCGCCCCAGCGACTGCCTTGACAGGGTCATTGCTCGGCAGTCTTTTTGTTCCACTTTATGAAACTCAGTTTCACATCGTGATCAGCGCCCGAACCTATCCCGGCACGCAGGCCGTCGCTCGCGCCGTCAGCCTCCTCAAGGCGTTCTCCGACGCCCGCCGCGGCTGGCGCCTCACCGACCTCGCCCGCGCCGCTCACCTTCACAAGGCGACTGCCCACAGGCTCCTCGCCGCGCTGGAGCGCGAGGGCATGGTCACTCGCGACGCCGTCGGCGAGCACTATCGCCTGGGCCCCGAAGCAATCGCCTTGGGCGCAAGAGCCGCGCGCGCCTCGGACCTGCGCGCCATCGTCGTCCCCGAGCTCGAGACCCTCGCCGCCAACTCCGGCGAGACCGCCACGCTCGAGGTCCCCGCGGGCGGCGCGATGCTGATCCTCCACGAAGTCCCCGGCCGCGCCCTGCTCGGAGCCGTCCCCGAAGTCGGCACACGCTGGCCGGTGCATGCCACCTCCACCGGCAAGGCGTTGCTCGCCCTGCTCACCACGGACCAGCGGCGCGATTTCGTGGGGCACCGGCTCTCCCGCCACACCGCGCGCACGATCACCGCGGCGGGCGCGCTCGACCGCGAGCTCGGTCGCATCCGGCGGCGCGGCTACGCCGTCGCCGTGGAGGAGCTGGAGCGCGGCTACGTGGCCGTCGGCGCCGCGGTGCAGGATGCGGGCGGCCGCCCCGTCGCCGCCATCAGCCTCGGCGGCCCGCGCGTGCGCTTCCCCGCTGCGCGCATCGCGCTGCTGGGCCGCCAGGTCCGGGCTGCCGCCGACCGCATCTCCAACGCCCTCGGCTACCGGGGGATGCCGTGCTGAAGGAATCGCCGTTCCACCCGCGCACCAGCGCTCTGATGGAAGGCTTCGCCTGGCGGCGCTGGGCCGGCTACACGATGGCCAGCGTGTACGAGCTGACCCACGAGCGCGAATACCATGCCGTGCGCAGCTCGGCGGCGCTGTTCGACGTCACGCCGCTCTACAAGTATCTGATCCGCGGCCGCGACGCCGCGCGCCTGCTCGATCGCATCGTTACGCGCGACGTCGCCAAGTCCAAGGTGGGCCAGGTGCTGTACACGACGTGGTGCGACGCCCGCGGCAAGGTGATCGACGACGGCACCGTATCGCGGCTCGATGAGACCACGTTCCGCATGACGTCGGCCGATCCCAGCATCCGCTGGCTGCATCTCAACGCCTCCGGACTCGACTGCACCATCGAGGACGTCTCGGAGCGCATCGCCGCGTTGTCGCTGCAAGGCCCGCTGTCGCGCGTCATCCTCGAGCAGGCGAGCGAGCAGGATCTGTCCGGGCTCAAGTACTTCCGGCTCACCCCCGCCAAGATCTCGGGCGTCCCGGTTACGATCTCGCGCACCGGCTACACCGGCGATTTGGGCTACGAGATCTGGGTCGAAGCGCCGCGCGCCCTCCCCGTGTGGGACGCGCTGATCGACTCGGGGCGCGGCTACGGCATCACTCCCGCCGGCCTCCTGGCGCTCGACCTGGTGCGCAACGAGGCAGGGCTGCTGCTGATCGACGTCGATTACATCTCCGCCCACCACGCATTGATCGAGTCCCAGATGTCGACGCCGTACGAGCTGTCACTCGGCTGGACGGTGGCACTCGACAAGGACCGCTTCAACGGCCGCGACGCCCTCATCGCCGAGAAAGAGCGCGGGCCGGCGTGGCGCTTCATGGGGGTGGAAGTCGATTGGAACGCACTCGAGCGGCTCTTCGCCGACGTCGGGCTGCCACCCAAGCTGCCGACCACCGCCTGGCGGGCGAGCGTCCCGCTGTACATGGGAGGCGTGCAGGTCGGCTATGCGACGAGCGGCTGCTGGTCGCCGCTCCTCAAGCGCTATATCGCGCTGGCGCACCTCGAAGGCCCCTACGGCGAGCCGGACACCGTGGTCGAAATGGAAGTCACCGTCGAGCATCGCCGTAAGCGCGCCGGTGCCACGGTGCGCGCGTTGCCCTTCTTCAATCCTCCCCGCAAACGAGCGTGAGCACGACCTGGGACGCGATCATCATCGGCGGTGGCCACAACGGACTGGTCACCGCGGCCTACCTCGCGCGCGCCGGCAAGAAGGTGCTCGTGCTCGAGCGGCGCCACCTGGTGGGGGGCGCGGCAGTCACCGAAGAGATTTTCCCGGGATTCAAGTACTCGGTGTTCTCCTACGTCGTGAGCCTGCTACGACCCGAGATCATCCGCGACCTGGACCTCCCGCGCCACGGCCTCGAAATCCTGCCGCTCGAGAGCACCGTCACGCCGCTCGACAACGGCGACTACCTCGCCGCCTGGGGCGACCCCGACAAGACGCGCCGCGAAATCGCCCGCCATTCGCTGCGCGACGCGGAGGCGATGACGGAATTCGGGCGGCTGATGCATCACATGGCGCAGGCGGTGAAGCCGATCCTCGCGATGATGCCGCCCGACCCGACCTCGCTCTCGCCGCGCGATCTGGCCGGCCTGCTGCGCTTCGGCCGCCACTTCAGGGATCTGGGGCAGGAGCGGTTCCACGCGCTCTACAAGCTGATGACGATGAGCTCCGCCGATTATCTCGACGAATGGTTCGAGACCGACGCGCTCAAGGCGACGAAGTCGGCGAGCGGCATCATCGGCACGTTCCTGGGCCCGCGCTCCCCCGGCACGGCCTACGTCCTGTTGCACCACTACATGGGGGAAATCGACGGCTCATTCCGCGCCTGGGGCTTCGCCAAGGGCGGCACCGGCGCCATCAGCGAGTCGATCGCGGGAGCGGCGCGCCGCTTCGGCGCGGAGATCCGCACCGAAGCCGGCGTGAGCAAGATCCTGGTGCGCCGCGGCGGCACGTCGGGGGTGGTGCTCGAGAACGGCGAGGAAGTGCGCGCGCGGGTCGTCGTCTCGAGTCTCGATCCGCATCGAACCTTCCTGCAGCTCGTCGGGGACGAGCACCTCCCCGATGAATTCGTCTCCGACATCCGCCGTTATAAGTTCCGCGGCTCGTCGGGGAAGGTGAACCTCGCGCTCGGCGAGCTGCCGAACTTCACCTGCCTGCCCGGCATGGGACCGCACCTGCGCGGCGCGATGTCGATCTCGCCGAGCATCGACTATCTCGAGCGCGCCTACGACGACGCCAAGTACGGCGAATTCTCCCGGGCGCCGTACATGGACATCATCATTCCGTCGATGATCGATCCCGGCATGGCGCCGCCGGGAAAGCACGTGATGTCGATTTTTGTCCAATACGCGCCGTACAACGTGACCGGCGGCTGGACCGACGCCAAACGCGACGCGTTCGGCGACGCCGTGGTCGAGACCCTCTCGCACTACGCGCCCAATATCAAGCAGGCGATTCTGCACCGGCAGGTGGTCACGCCTGCCGATATCGAGCGCACCACCGGCCTGACCGAGGGCAACATCTTCCAGGGAGAGCTGTCGCTGCACCAGCTCTTCTTCCTCCGGCCGGCGCCCAGCTGGGCGCAGTACCGCTCGCCGATCCGGCGCCTCTATCAGTGCGGCGCCGGGACGCATCCCGGTGGGGGGATCATGGGCGCTTCGGGACGCCTGGCGGCGCTCCGGATCCTGAGCGATGGACGGTAGTCGCATGCGCCACCTCACACCTCATGACTCGGCGTCCTCGCGGCGGCTCGGCGCCTTGGCGGCTCGGCAATGACGCGAGAGCTCATCATCATCGGCGGCGGCATCAATGGCCTGGTCGCGGCGACCTATCTCGCCAAGGCCGGCGTGAAGGTGCTGCTGCTCGAAGCGCGCGACGCGCTGGGGGGCCTCGCCGCGGGCGCGGACCAGATTCCGGGCTACCGCTGCGACGTCGGCGGTTGCGACGCCGGATGGCTGCTGCCCGACATCGCCGCCGATCTGCAGCTCGACGCCGCCGGCCTCGAGCTTGTCACTCCACAGGCGTGTGTGTGCAGTCCCCAGGAAGGGGGCCGCGCTCTCACGCTCTGGGCCGACCCGGCGCGCACGGCGGAGGAAATCAACCGCTTCTCGCCCGACGACGCGCACCGCTGGCCCGAGTTCACAGCCCAGGTCGCGCGCTTCGCCGCTGTGCTCGAGGCGATCTACGCCGTCGCGCCGCCGCAGGTGCCCGACCCCGAGGCCCGGGACCTCGGCACGCTGCTCCGGCTGGGAATGAAGCTGCGCCGCCTCGGGAAGCGCGAGATGGTAGAGTTTCTGCGCGTCGCCCCGATGTCGGTGGCGGAGTGGCTCGACGACTGGTTCAAGAGCGACGCGTTGAAGGGAGCGCTCGCTGCGGGCGGCATCACCCGGATCTTTCAGGGTCCCCGCGGCGCCGGCACCGCGTTCGTCTTTCTGCATCACCAGGTGGGCCGGCCGGCCGGCGCGATGCGCGGGGCGCACTATGTGCGCGGGGGACCGGGTGCTCTGGCGGCTATCCTCGCCAATGTGGCCAAAGGGTACGGGGCCGACATCCGCACCACCGCGCCGGTGCGCGAAATCGTGGTACGCGACGGCAAGGCGATCGGTGTCGCGCTCGAAACCGGGGAGCACCTCGCCGCCCACCAAGTCGTCTCCAGCACAGACCCCAGGCGCACCTTCAGCCGCATGGTGGACGCGGGACAGCTCGATCCCGAGTTCCTGCGGGCGGTGCGGAACATTAAGTGTCGCGGTGCTGTCGCTACGGTGCATCTTGCCCTGAGCGAGCTGCCGCGCTTCCCCGGCGTCACCGAAGAGGCGATGGGCGGCGCGATCACCATTGCGCCGAGCCTCGACTACCTGGAGCACGCCTACGACGACGCCAAGTACGGCGCTGTGTCGCGCCGGCCGTACCTCGAAGCACGCATCCCGACGCTGCTCGACTCCTCGCTCGCCCCGGCAGGGAAGCATCTCGTGACGGTGCAGCTGCAGTACGCCCCCTACCACCTGCGTCCCGGTGGATGGGACGACCGCGCCCGCAGCCAGGTGTCGGATCTCGTGGTGGAGACGTTGTCGGCATACGCCCCCAACGTGCGTGGCAGCGTCGTGGGGCGTCACGTCACGACGCCCCGGGACCTGGAAGACCGCTACGGGCTGACCGAGGGGCACGCCTACCACGGCGAGCTCACCCTCGATCAGATTCTCTTCATGCGTCCCGTGGCGGGGTGGGCGCGCTATCGCACGCCGGTCGAGGGATTGTATCTGTGCGGCGCGGGTACGCATCCCGGCGGGGGACTGGCGGGCGCGGCCGGCCGCAACGCGGCGCGCGAGCTGCTGAAGGAGCGACGCGCATGAACACGTTCGTGAAGACCGTAGCAGCCTACAAGCAGGGCGCGCGCACGATGCCGGGCCGGTATTACACCTCCGCCGACGTGCAACGCGAGGAGCAAGAGAAGATCTGGCGCCGCCAGTGGATCTCAGTGGGGCGGACCGCCGAGCTGGCGTCGCCGGGGGACTACCGCACCGTGGAGATCGCCGGCGAGTCGCTCGTCGTGCTGCGCGACCAGCAGGGAACGCTGCGCGCCTTCTTTAATATCTGCCGCCATCGCGGCACGCGTCTCTGCACCAGCGAGCGGGGCCGCCTCTCGGAAACGATTCAGTGTCCCTACCACGCGTGGACCTATGCGCTCGACGGCCGTCTCATCGGCGCACCGCACATGCATGAGGTCGAGGGATTCCAGAAGGGGGACTATCCGCTCCACCAGGCCGCGCTGGCCGAGTGGAACGGGTTCTACTTCGTGAACCTCGACCGCGAGCCGCAGCCGTTCGCGACGGTGTTCGCGCCGCTGGGGGACCGGTTCGACCGCTACAACCTGCCGGCGCTCGTGACGGTGCGCCGCATCGTGTACGATGTGCGGGCCAACTGGAAGCTGATCATGCAGAACTACTCCGAGTGCCTCCACTGCCCCACCATCCACCCCGAGCTGTCCACGAAGCTGCCGTACACGAGCGGCGCCAACGATCTGGTCGAGGGACGGTTCCTCGGCGGGTACATGGACATCAAGGCGCCGAACGAGAGCGCCACGATGACGGGTCGCGCGTGCGGCCTGCCGCTGGGAAACCTGTCGGCGGACGACCGCGCGCGCGGCTACTACTACACGTTGTTTCCGTCGATGATGTTGAGCCTGCATCCCGACTACGCCGTGTACTACACGGTCTGGCCGCGCACGCCGCAGGAGAGTCAGGTCGTGTGCGACTGGATGGTGCATCCCGATTCTCCGCAGTCGCCGGGCTACAACATCGCCGACGCGGAAGAGTTCTGGGACCGCACCAACCGCCAGGACTGGGACATCTGCGAGCGCAGCCAGCTCGGCGTCGCGTCCTCGCGCTACGCGCCGGGTCCCTACTCGCCGCGCGAGAGCATGCCGGCGGCGTGGGACCGGGAGTACCTGCGGCAGATGGAAAGCTAG
>DATLVL010000140.1:0-6034 GCA_035577525.1 Gemmatimonadales bacterium
GCGTCACATCCAGTTGATCGTCCCACGTTGGCGCCACTGTCGCGCAAGCCCGCTCCACCTGCTCCTGTTGCCGGCAGGCCGGGGACGGTAGCGCAGGGCGCTGATTCCACCGCGGTCATCGCGGCGTTGAAGCGCGCGCTCGAGGATTCCGTCGCATCAGTGCGAGAAGACGCTGCCTATGCCTTGGGCCGACTCGAATCGCCCGGGGCGGTGCCGGTGCTCGTCGCCCGTCTCCCGCACGATCCCGCGCCGAAAGTGCGCGAGATGATTGCCTGGGCGTTGGGTCAGATCGAAAGTCACGCGGGGACCGACGCGTTGGCGTCGACGGCGCTGCATGACGACTCCGAAGACGTCCGCGCCATGGCGGTGTGGGCACTGGGACAGGTGTCCGATCCGTCCGCCGTGCCGGCGCTGGAGCAGGTGCTGCACGATCGATCGGCCGAAGTGCGCGGCCGCGCGGCGTGGGCCCTCGGCACGATCGCGCCTTCCAAGGCGCCCGGCGGTCTCATCGCCGGCTTGAGTGATCCTTCGTCGGAAGTCCGGATGCGGGCGGCGTGGGCGCTCGGTCAGATCGGTGACTCGTCCGCCGCGTCACGACTTGCGGTGGCGATTCGCGATTCCTCCTCGGATGTGCGTAAGGCTGCGATGTGGGCGGTGGGGCAGATCGGCGGCGAGGCGGCCCAGGCTGCGCTGATCGAGGCACTGAGCGACAAGGATCCCGAAGTCCGGGCGCGTGCCGCACGGGCGCTGTCGGGGAGCCACGGCGACCCGTGGCCTTGGCCCTGGCCGATACCCATCATTCGCTAACTCTTCCCTCACGGGCGCCCTGATCGGGCGCCCGTAGTGTTTCCACAGGGCTCTTGACATTCCCCATCGAGTGCTGAATATTCAGCATAGTGCTGAAATTTCAGCAGTCGCACCTTCGATGGGGGAATTCGGTCCATGACAAGCAAGCTTGGCACTCTCGCGATTCTCGCACTCGTCGGCGGTCTGACCGACGGCGGCTGGCAGGTTCGACGGGCTGCAGCCGGCCCGGTCCTCGATGACGCCGCCGCCGCGCGCGAGCTGCTCGCCGAAGCCCACGGCGCGCCGGCGGTGCTGTGCGCGCTGGCGGCCCGCTCGGTCCAGCAGCGCTACGGCTTCGGGCCGTGGCAACCCCCCGGCGGCGAGGGC
This sequence comes from Gemmatimonadales bacterium, assembly GCA_035577525.1. Lineage (GTDB taxonomy): Bacteria > Gemmatimonadota > Gemmatimonadetes > Gemmatimonadales > GWC2-71-9 > DASTHG01. The sequence goes on from DATLVL010000140.1 coordinate 1,174, forward strand.
GACACCTCGGCCGCACTGCACTGGGCGCTGGAGCGCCCCCGCGGCGAGGCTGCGGTGCCGGTGCTGCTCGACGGTCTGGGCAACGACGATCCTTGCGTCCGCGAGTTCGCGGCGCGGCTCGTGGCGCAGATCGAATCGCGCATCGCAACGATCGGGATGGTGCGCGCGTTGAGCGCCCCCATGGCGGGCACGCGCCGCGCCGCGGCCGTTGCTCTCGGCTTCGCGGAAACAACCCAAGCGCTCGACCCATTGATCGCGCACCTGAGCGACGACGACGCGCCGGTACGGGCCGCCGCCGCGTGGGCGCTCGGAGGACTCGATGAGCGTCGCGCCGTACCGCCGCTGCGCCACGCTCTGGCCGACGGCGTGTGGGGCGTGCGCGCCGCCGCCGCCCAGTCGCTCGGCCGGTTGCAAGACACCGCCGCGGTGGGCGCCCTGATCAATGCCTTGAAGAACGACAGCGAGGAGCGCGTGCGGCTCGCTGCCGCTGAAGCGCTCGGCCGCATGGAGGCGAAGAGCGCGATCCCGGCACTCGCCGATGCCCTGAGCGACCGCAGCACGAGCGTCCGGCGTATCTGCGCTTGGGCACTTGGCCAGATGGAAGCCGCCGAGGCCGTCCCCGGACTCGCCAAGGCGACGGACGACACGGATCGTGAGGTGCGCGAAATGGCGACCTGGGCACTCGGCGAGATGGGGGTCCGCGGGGCGGCGCCCGTCTTGATCCGCCGCCTGCAACAGGACGCCGATCCCGAGATCCGGGTGCGCGCGGCCTGGGCGCTGGGCCAGATCGAAGACCACGCCGGCATCGCGTCGCTCGGCGTTGCGCTGCGCGACGACAAGAGCACCGAGGTCCGCACCACCGCGGCCTGGGCTCTGGGGCAGATCGAAGACAAGGAGTCCGTCCCGCTCCTGGCCGCGGCCCTGCGGGACAGCTCCGCGGAGGTTCGCGGGAACGCGGCGTGGGCGCTGGGGCAGATCGGTGCGGAGCACGCACCCGACGCCCTCGTGGCAGCGGTCAAGGATCCCTCGGCCTCGGTACGCCAGCGCGCCGCATGGGCGCTCGGGCACATCGAGGATGCGGCCGCTGTCCCGACGCTGAAGGACGCCATCCGTGATGCCGACCACGAGGTCAGCAAAACGGCGCTGTGGGCGCTGTCCCAGATGGACGATGAAACGGCGCGCGCGGCGTTCGTGGACGTGTTGCGCAGCAGCGACCCGGAGATGCGGGCGGCAGCCGCTCGCGCCCTCGGGGGCGGCCACATCAATCCGTGGCCTTGGCCGCAGCCGCGCCCGATGCCCCGGCCGTTCCCGTGAACCTGGTTCGCCGCTCGACGCTCTTGGTCGCTGCGGTTGCTGCGCTGGGCTCCCGCTTTGGAGCCCAGCGCAGTGTCCTGCCGTTCGGTCTCAAGGCGGGACACCACGCGGTGCGCGCCGGGACCGCGCTGTGGACACCGCGGGATTCGGGTCGCTACCCGGTGGTCATCATCGCCGCCGGCGGACCGGCAGCGCTGGCGCATTCACTGCCCGAGTATCTGGCCTCCCACGGATACACGGTCGTGCGCTCGCCGGGGACGGGCGCCGCGGCGGTGGCGCGGCAGTACGGCGACTCCACGGCCATGGCGATTCTCACCTGGGTGACCGATTCCAGCGCTGTGGCGACGGTCGAGCGTGCCGCGACTAGGTTGTCTATACGGGTCGTCCGAGGGAGCGATCAAGGACCCAAGCGGTTGCGTGTCGTGCTGCCGGCATCGGGGAGCCGCCCCGGCGCCGAATCGCGTGGCTACCGGACGCTGTGCGCGGTGACGCAGGCGATTCTCAACGCCACACTCGAAGCGGCGCACCCCACGTTGTCCGAGCTGGCGGACCGTCTGAGGGCGGCTGGTGTCCGGGAGGCCTATATTCGTGCTTCGTGACGCTCGAGATTCCCGCCGCCCTGAACGCCGCCCTCACGGGGCGCTATGAGCTGCGCCGTGTGCTGGGGCAGGGCGGGATGGCGACGGTCTACCTCGCCGCCGACGTCAAACACGGGCGCGAGGTAGCGCTCAAGGTCCTGCTCCCGGGACTCGCCGCGTTCCTCGGCGTGGAGCGGTTTCTCCGCGAGATTCAGATCGCCGCACGACTCACCCACCCGCACATCCTGGCACTGCACGACTCGGGAGAGGCTGACGGGTTCCTCTTTTATGTCATGCCCTACATCGAAGGCGCGTCGCTGCGCCAGCAGCTTGGCGCACGGGCCCGGTTCACGCCAGCCGAGGCGCTCGCCATCGCCTCACCCGTCGCCGATGCGCTGAGCTACGCGCACCGCATGGGCATCTTCCACCGGGACATCAAACCGGAAAACATCCTCTTTTCCCAGGGCCATCCCATCGTCGCCGACTTCGGGATCGCCAAGGCAATCAGCACCGCGGGCGGCGCGAATCTCACCCGCACCGGCTTCCCGGTCGGGACGCCGGGCTACATGAGCCCGGAGCAGGCGGCCGGGCTCACCGATCTCGATGCGCGCACCGACGTGTACAGTCTCGCGGTCGTGGTCTACGAGATGCTGGTGGGCGAGCTGCCGGGGCGCTGGCCGACGGAAGATGCCGTGCGCCAGGGACGCTTTCTCGAGGCGCCGCCGTCGCATCGGGCCACGTTGGCCGGCTTGGGGGGCCGACTCGAGGGCGGACTGGTGCGCGGGCTGTCGACCCGGCACGACCAGCGCACGCCGACGCCGCTCGCGCTGATCGACGAGCTCACGGGCGTCGCGCAGCCGGCACCGCATCGTCGCTACAGCGGCGGCGAGGTCGAGCAGATCGTGAAGCGCGCCTCGGAGCTCGAGGCGACGACGCCGACCGTCGGCGGGGCGATGACGATCAGCGGGGTCGAAGCGTTGGCGGCCGAGGTGGGGATCAAACCGGACCTCGTGCGACAGGCCGCGCACGAGGTGGGCCGGCGCAGCACGCCACCAGCCGCGCTGACACCCATCAAGCCCAACCGGTGGATCGCCGGGCCGACGCGCATTTTCACCGAGCGCATCGTGGACGTCGAAGTCCCCGAGTCGGAATTCCCGGTCATGGTCGAGGAGATTCGGCGGATCCTGCAGAACGTCGGCCAGGTAAACCAGCTGGGCCGCTCCTTCTCGTGGGTGACGGCGCGTCACGCGTCGGCGCGGCGCGACCTCGAAGTGGCTGTGTCGGTGCGCGGCGGTCGCACGCGCATCACGATCCAGGAGAACCTGGCACCCGTGATCGGTGGCGTGTTCGGCGGGATCGGCGGTGGCGTGGGCGGCGGCGGGATGGGGCCGATCATGGGGATCCTGGGCGGCGCCTTGCATCTCGGCCCGGCTGTCGCGCTGATCGTCCCGTTCTGGCTCGGGGCCACCTACATCCTCGCGCGCACCGTGTATCGCAACATTACGACCAAGCGCGTGCGGGAGCTCGAGAACCTCGGCGACCGGCTCGCCGAGTTTGCGCAGGATCTCGTCCCGGCGCCGCGTCTCCGTCCCTGAGCGGCGTTACCGCGTTCGCGACGCCCGCCGCAGCAAGTCGTCCAATCCGGTCACGACCACGAGCCCGCGCAGTGTCCGGTCCGGCAATGCCACGACCGTGGCAACGCGGCCGTCGGCGGCGATCGTTTGGTTCCAGGCGAACGTCCGAACGAACGGTCCATCGGCGTAAAGTCGTGGTGCGCCGCCTCGGAACCCGGCGTGGGTATTCACCGGCACCTCCAGGATCTGGTGACCGTCCCGGTAGATGATACGGTCGCCGGATCGTGACCATAACGGTTGCTGGCCGCGCTCGACGACCTGGTAGAGCGCACCGGTCGGAGGGACCGGCGAGACGGCGATGCCGCCATCGTTGCTCCCGTACGCCAACCAGCGTCCATCCGGAGAGAAGCTTGCCGCATAACCCAGCCCAGGGATCTGTGTCCGCGTGGTGTCGCCCTGCAGGCGCCGGAGGAACAATTGCCCTGTGCGCCAGTCCGTGAACACGAGATCCTTCCCATTGGGCGCGATCGTCATGTACGAAGCCCCCTCCGGGGCGACGTCCGCGAGGGGGAGGTCGCTCAGGGTGTAGAGTCGCGCTCCGAAACTCAGGAATCGGACCGGATCCCACAGGCCGATGAGGATTGTCTTGCCATCCGATGACCAGTCGGCGGGGAACGTGCGAAAGTTGCCGGCGACATTGATGCGGTGCGTTTGTCCGGTGGCGAGATCGAAGATCAGTGTTTCACCGCTGATCGTCGGTTCACGCCGCTGCACGGCGAGCTGGAGTCCGTCGGGCGACATTCGCAGCTGCGTGTACTGTCCGCGAGGGAAGGGGAGTGAGTCGAGCTTCCCGCTGCGGGATACGAACGCGATCCGGCCGTAGTTCTGATTCGCCCCCGGCACGTAGATCAGCGTGCCGTCGCTTGCCAGCGCATACTCTCCCGAACCGAAGCCCTCTTCGAGGCGGACGCCCGGAATCACCGGCACGGGCGCCCCCAGGGGGCGGGCGCTCTTGGCATCGAAGGGGAGCGCCATGAGCACGCCGTCGCCCGACCCGAACACGAGAAACCCGCCGGCTGTCCACTTGGGGCTGACACCCGACAAGAAGTCCTCGGGCTTCACCGCGTCGAGGGCCTGCACCCCGCGCTGGGTGATGGCGAGCTCCTGACCGTCGCGGAGCGACAGCAGCGCCAGCTGGCCCGAGCTCAAGTGGCCGACGGCTCTGCGATGGTCGGGGAGCACTTCAGGATTCACGAATTGTGTGCCGAGCTTGATTGAATCGCTGCCCCCACCGAATGCGTGCACCCAGCGCATGAGAAAGCCATTTTGATCCATCAAAAGGATGCTGTCTGGACTCGCCCAGGTCGCTCCGACCGGACGGTCCACCTTGACCAA
>DATLVL010000141.1:0-7337 GCA_035577525.1 Gemmatimonadales bacterium
CATAAGGGGACACGAACCGACTTCACCTTCACGTCGGCGCTCGAGGCTGAACAGGAAATCGGCATTTCACCACCGCTCGTGGTCGACGCATCGGGAACGGCCAACGTGACGCTGCGGTTCGACATCGCGGGCTGGTTCGCCGGCCCCGGTGGTGCAGGCGTCGTCGATCCCGGCAACGCGGCGAACGGCGGCCTGATCAACGAGAACATTCACCGCTCGATCAACGCTTTCGAAGACGACAATCATGATGGTCATGACGATCACAGCGGAGACGGTGGCGGGAGCGGAGACGGCGACGGTTAAGGCAGGGTTGTCACGGTCCGCCGGGGAGGCGAGATTACCTCCCCGGCATGACCACTATTTGGATCGACGGGAAGTACTACGATCGCGACTCGGCCAAGGTCAGCGTATTCGACCACGGCCTGCTGTACGGTGATGGCGTCTTCGAAGGGATCCGTGCGTACAACGGCCGCATCTTCCGGCTCGATGCGCACCTCGGCCGGTTGTACGACTCCGCCAAGGCGATCAATCTCGACGTACCCCTGAAGCGCGCCGAGATGGAGGCGATGGTCGCCGAGGCCTACGCCAAGAGCAAGATGCAGGACTCCTACATCCGCCTGGTGATCACGCGCGGCGTGGGGGATCTCGGCCTGGACCCACGCAAGTGCGTACGGCCCACCATCATCTGCATCGTCGACACGATCCGACTGTGGCCCCAGGAATGCTATGATCGCGGACTGGTTTGCCTGACTGCCGCGACCCCGATCAGCCACAAGGAAAACCTCTCCCCCCGCGTCAAATCCCTCAATTACCTCGCACACATCCTCGGCAAGATCGAAGGCATCGCCGCCAGCGTCGATGAAGTCATCATGCTCGACTCCGCGGGCTATGTGGCGGAAGCGAGCGGCATGAATCTGTTTTCGGTGTCCGACCACACGGTGCGCACCCCGCCGCCCTACAGCGGCATCCTGCGCGGCGTGACGCGCGACGCGGTGCTCGAGCTGGCGCACGAGGCCGGCTACGGGACGGTCGAGATCCCGCAGAACCGCTATGACCTCTATACCGCTGACGAAGTCTTCCTGACCGGGACGGCGGCGGAGGTCATCAGCGTGACGAAGCTCGACGGACGGACGATCGGCAGCGGCTCCCCCGGTCCCGTAACACGCGATCTGGCGGCGCGTTTCAAGGCACTGGCGACGCGCGGCGACTGACAACTCTTGACCGCACTTGCGGTTACGCCCATATTGGGCGACCCATTAGGACGTCGGTCACACTCCTGGGGGTCACTATGCCCTGGCGCGTAATCGCTTATGGGGAAGAGGTTTGGCATGTCCAGCCGGTGGCGGAATTGCGTCCGAATGAGCATGCCTGGCAGCTGATGCTGTCGTTTCGCGCCAGTTCGGGCAGGTTGCGGGATAAGGCTTTCTGGACACCTTATCCGATCGAAGCAACCTCCAAGTCGGCACTGTTTCTGCAAGCTGAATTGATTCCGGACGCTGCATTGTCGAATCTGCTGGCCACAAGAAGTTAACTCGTTGTCGTTGATGAGCTTGTGTGTTTCAGCGCTGGCAGGGGAAGCGGGAGGTCGGTAATGACGCAAGAAAGCCGAGAACCGAAGGTGCACACGAGCGGCCCAGGGGCAGCGCTCACGGAGCGGCTGCGGTTTCAGACGTTCGCGCTCGACCGGTTAGCTGACGGAAGCTGCCGGGCGCGGGTCTTATTGTCGTGGAATGACGGCCGGGAATTCGTCGGCGAAGCGCAGGGTATGTCGTCGCAGGCGGGGGAGCTGCGCTGCTCCGCCGAAGCGGCGGTGCAGGCCTTGCAGCACGCCGTGCAGAAGGAAGTCGAGCTCGATCTCCTGGGTGTGAAAGCGGTGCGGGCATTCGACGCGACCGTCGTGATCGTGAGTCTGTCGGTGCGTTCGGACGGGAACTCCTGGCGCATGGTGGGCTCGTACCTGACCGAGACGGACCCGCCCCGCGGGGCCGCACTGGCGGTCTTGAACGCAACCAACCGAGTTCTCGGGAACTACGTAACCACACGATGATGTATCGCGCGCCCGTGCTGTTACTCGTCGGTGCCGGCCTTGCCGCCTGCGCCGGCCACTCCGCGCCTGTGTCCCAGGCGCCGGTCCCCGCCGCGCCTCCTTCCGCGGTCGTCACTCGCACACCCGACACCGGCTCCACCAAGCCCGACAGCGCCGCCGTCGCGGCGACGGTGCGCAGCGAGGACGTCGAGAAGGAAGCAGTGCGGCTCTTCGGTCCCGAAGGGCGCGACATCGTCGCGGGCGCGGATGATACGGATCTGCCGCCGACCTTCGACATCAACGTCACCAGCTACGCGACCAACCGCCGCGTGCTCGCCTACCTCGAGTTCTTCCAGGTGGACGCGCGCGACCGGTTCGCGATCTGGCTGTCGCGGCTGTCGCGCTATGAAGGCATGATTCGGGAGCGGCTGCGGGCCAAGGGGCTGCCGGAAGATCTCGTCTACCTCACGCTGATCGAGAGCGGGTTGTCCAATTCGGCGGTGAGCCGCGCCCGCGCCGTGGGGATGTGGCAGTTCGTATCCGGGACCGGTCGCACGTACGGCCTCGAGGTGGATCCCTGGGTGGACGAGCGGCGCGATCCCTACAAGGCGACCGACGCCGCGGTGAGCTACCTGTCCGATCTGGTGCAGCGCCTGGGCAGCGTGTATCTGGCGGCGGCTGCGTATAACGCCGGCGAGGGGAAGATTCAGCGTGGCGTGCGGCACCTGCCGGGCCAGTCCGATTCGCTGACCGACGACACCTTCTTCCAGCTGGCCGACCGCCGCTACCTGCGGCGGGAAACGCGCGACTACGTGCCGAAGCTGATCGCCGCGGCGCTGATCGCGAAGCAGCCGGACCGCTACGGCTTTACCGACATCCCACGGACGCCGCCCTTGCAGTTCGACGAGATCCGGGTGCCGGAGGCGACGGGGCTCGACGTGCTGGCCCGCCTCGCCGACACCACCACGGACGCCCTGACGGAGCTGAACCCGCAGTTCGTGCGTGGCGTAACGCCGCCGGGCCGCGAGGTGACCGTGCGCGTGCCGCGCGGCGCCGGGACGCGCGTCGCGGAGCGGTACGACACCCTGGCGGCCACGAGCCGCATCACGTTCGTCGAGCACTACGTCACGCGGGGCCAGACACTCTCCGATATCGCCAAGCAGTATCGTGTGTCGGTGTCGCTGCTGCAGGGGGCGAACCCGTCGCTGCGCTCCCGCACGCTGCGCGTCGGCACACGGGTCGTGATCCCGATGAGCGGCCGCACGGTGCCGGGATCTTCCTGGAAGAGCGCCACCGCCGACGACGGCGCCCGCGTTGCGGCGCGCAGCGACGGCGGGGCCATGTCCATCGCCGCCTCGCACCGGGTGCGCCGTGGCGAAACGGCGAGCCAGATCGCGCGCCGCTATGGCGTGGACCTGGACGCGCTGCTCGACTACAACGGCCTCTCGCGGGACTCCATGATCAAAGCCGGGAAGGTGTTGCGCATCCCGCCGTCGGGCCGGTCGAGCAAGAATCAGTCGGAGTAGCGATTATGGGTGTAGGGGAAATGAAAAGGGCCGGGGAAGTCCCCGGCCCTTCTCGTTTATAGGGAGAAGATTACTCCGTCGAGTTCACCCGGCGGTGGTAGCCCCGCATCACCGACTGCGCGTACCCGTTCGACGGGTCGACCCCGGCGGCGAGCAGCTCCTGCACCTTCCCCGGGCCGCGGTTGTACGCCAACAGCGCCCGCTCGAGGTTGTCGTCATAGCGGGCCAGCAGGTCGTGCAGGTACCGGAAGCCCAGCCGCAGATTGGTATCACGGTCATAGAGCTGGGTGGTGGTGACCCCCGCGTCGTAGAAGCGCGCGGTGCCCGGCAGGACCTGCGTCAATCCGACGGCTCCCACCGAGCTCTTGGCGTGGAGGTCGAACCCGGATTCGACGCGGACCAACCGGAACGCCAGCCCCGGCTCGATCCCCTCGGCCAGCGCGATGTCGTAAATCGCGGACGCGAGGTTCGCCGGGATGTCGTAGCGTCCCGAATACTCCATGACAGCCTCGGCGCGATCGAGCTGCAGCCGGGCGACGGACAACTCGCCGCGCAGCGATTCGAGCTGCTGCGACATGTCCTGCACCTGGCTCAGCATGGCCGAGGTCGAGGGCGTCGTGTCCTCGTCCGCCGTCGCGCGGCGAACCCAGCCGATGCTGGCCACCGTCACGGCGACGAGCAGGATCAACCCGCCCTGCAAGCGCAACCGACGTGAAGCGCGCATACCCCTCCTGATTGAAGTCACGACGGCCGGGATTTCAGCTGCGGTACCAATCCCCGCGGCTCCCACCCGTCTTCTCGAGCAACCGGATCGCCATCATCTCCATCTGCCGATCGGCGCTCTTCACCATGTCGTAAACCGTCAGGAGGGCTACCGAGACTGCCGTCAGCGCCTCCATTTCGACACCCGTCTTGCCCGTCGTGCGCACGGTGGCCTGGACCCGGACTCCGGGAAGACCATCGTCGAGGCTCGCCCGAACGGCGATATGGTCGAGCCCCAGCGGATGGCACATCGGGATCAGCTCGGCGGTCCGCTTGGCCGCCATCGTGCCGGCGATCTGGCTCACCGTGAGAACGTCGCCCTTGGTGACGGCGCCATCCGCCACCAGGCGGAAGGCCTCGGCCGACATCCGGATCGCTCCTTCGGCGGTCGCGGAGCGCAGCGTTTCGGCCTTCCCCCCCACGTCCACCATGCGGGCACCGCCCGCGCCATCGAGGTGCGTCAGCTCCGTCATGTCGCCGCCAGATCGGCAGACAGTACGGCCGTCAGGAGCTGCGGATTCACGTTCCCCTGGGCCCGCTCGCGTGCCTCGAGCACCAGCGCAATCGCCTCGGCAATCCGGGCCGTATCGGCGCCGGTCTTGGCTTCGCGCCGCAGGCGCTCCACCAGGCCGTCCAGCATGTCTGTAAAGCCGCCCCGCGCCTGGAAAGGGGCCTGCCTCAGGGCGGTCGCATAGCGATCGGCTGACGACCCCAGCAGTGCAGTTTGAAACGCCTCGGCAGCATCCCAACCACTGCCGACCGCGGGGAGTTGGGCAAGAAGCCTGCCGATGCAGCCATCGGCCTGGGCCACTACCCGGGCCTGGTTTTTCAGGTCAGCTAGCTCCGCCTGCGCGAATGATGTCACGACACTGTCTGGCAGTGAGAGGACACGTGTGCGCACAACGCGAGAGAGGACCGTAGGCAACAGTTTGTCTGGCTCCGAGGCCGTCAGGATCAGCACGGTATCGGCCGGAGGCTCCTCCAACGCCTTGAGTAACGCGTTGGCTGCCTCAGGGTTAGCCTGCTGCGGGATGAGCCTTTCGGCGTCCCCAATGAGGAAGACTTTGCGCTTCCCCATCGCCGGAGTCAGGTTGATCCGCCTCAGTAATAGTCGCGCGGTCGCAACACTGTGGTTCGCCAGGCCCGAAATTGGGCCGTAGAGCGGGCGCTCACGTCGCAGCGCTAACTCCTCCCCCAGTGCTCCTTCAACCAGCTCGACCTGTTTGTCGGCATCCCCGGCCTTCTTGGAAGGCTCGAGGGGGATGAACCAGTGCAGATCGGGATGGCTGAGGTTCTCCGCCATCCGGCACGCATGGCATCTTCCGCAGGGCTCGCGGTCCTCGTTCTCGCATAGGATCAGTTGACCCAACCACAGGCCGAGCCGCTGTTTCCCGACCCCCCGCGGGCCGTGCAGCAGGATCGCCTGGGGGAGTCGGCCGGCACGAACCGCCTGGGACAGGCGATCACGGATAGCCTCATGACCGTATAAAGGGCGAAGACTCATGGCCGTTAATCTACCTAGACCACAGTCAATCGCCGACCCAATTGACTGCAACTCGTTGATTGATAACTGGTTCGAATGTCGTGAGGGGGCTTGTGATAGCCTAAGCTGCTGGGCGGTAATGCATTGCAGCTGAATGTGAGTAAGCGCTCACTATTACTATGGTGTCGCGAGCACGTCCCTCACCTTCCTGATCAATTCCTCGGGAGAGAACGGTTTTTGGAGGAATGCGGTTCCTGCCTCGCGCACTCCTTCTCGAACCGACGCGTCGTCGGTGTACCCTGAGCAGAACAACACCCGCAGCGTCGCGCGTTGCTGCGCCAGGCGTCGCGCCAACTCGGGCCCGCCCATCCCGGGCATCACGACGTCGGTAACGAGTACGTGGATCGGTCCAGGATGGCCCAGCGCCGTCGCCATCGCTTCGGCCCCGTCCGCGGCGGCAAGCACGCAATAACCGCTCGACTCGAGCGCGCGGCGGGCGAACTGGCGCACCGCGGTCTCGTCCTCAACCAAGAGCACCGTCTCCGAGCCGCGCGACGGTGCCTGCGGCACGGGGGCCTGGTCGGGGGCGGGGACCGGCTCGCCTGCCGCGGGGAGGTAGACCCGGACTCTGGTTCCTTGCGACGCCTCGGAGTCGACGTAGATGTAGCCGCCGTTCTGTTTGACGATGCCGTATACCGTCGCGAGGCCCAGACCGGTACCCTTGCCCAGCTCTTTCGTCGTGAAAAACGGCTCGAACAGGTGCGCCCGGGCCTCCGCGGTGAGGCCGCTCCCCGTGTCCGAGACCTGGAGCAGCACGTATTCTCCCGGCGGCGCGGGTGGTTCGTTGTTTGGCTGCACCGGACCAAGCACGACGCCCGCCGTGTGCACGACGATGCGGCCGGCGTGGGCCAGGGCGTCGCGCGCATTCACGACGAGATTGAGCACGACCTGCTCGAACTGTCCGGCGTCGGTCTTGACGGCGAGGGAGCGCGGGTCGAGGTCCATCACGAGGTCGATGTCCTCGCGGATCAGCCGGCGCAGCATCGAATCGAGTGCATGCAGGGTCTCGTTGACGTCAATGACTTTGGGCGCGACGACCTGACGGCGGCTGTAGGCGAGCAGCTGCCGGGTGAGGTCGGCGGCGCGCAGCCCGGCGCGGCGGATCTCTTCCAGGTCCTCGCGCACCGTGTGCGACGGCTCGACCTCGCGCAGCGCCAGCTGCGCCGAGCCGAGGATGGCGGTGAGCAGGTTGTTGAAGTCGTGCGCGATGCCGCCCGCGAGCCGGCCCACCGCTTCCATCTTCTGCGCCTGGCGCAGCTGCGCCTCGAGGCGCCGCTGCTGCGTCACGTCGCGCGCCAGGACGAGATTCGCCTGCCGCCCGCCGAAGTCGATGACGTGCGCCACGACTTCCGCCTCCAGGAGCGTGCCGTCCTTGCGCCGCTGCATCCAGTTACTCGGCGTCTCAGACAGCTGCACCCGGTCTGCGTCAACCGGCGGCCACAGGTCGAACACCGTCATGCCCAGGAATTCGTCGCGGCTG
>DATLVL010000142.1:0-8845 GCA_035577525.1 Gemmatimonadales bacterium
CGGTGCACCGCTGTCACCAGGCCCTTCGGGCCTCGCGTGACTGGGGGCTCGCCCACCTGAACGAGCTGGCGGCCGCGGCGGCAACTGCGACCGGCGTGACCGTACGCGAATGCCGCGAGTACTTCGCCGGACTCGATTACGCGTTCACCGATCGCCATCTGGCCGGGCTGACGGAGTTCTTCCGCCGCCTCGCGGTGCTGGGTATCGCCCCGGCGGGTTCGCTGCAGTTCCTGCAGGTGGCCTGATGGTCGATCGGACGAGTCCCGAATTCCAGGAAGCGCTCGAGCTGTACGAGCAGGCACCGCTGCTCGAGCTGGGCCGGCTCGCCGACGCCCGTCGCTGGCAGCTGCATCCCGAGCCGGTCGTCAGCTACATCATCGACCGCAACATCAATTACACCAACGTCTGCGTCGCCGACTGCAAGTTCTGCGCGTTCTACCGCCGCCCCAAGCACAATGAGGGGTACGTGCTGAGCTTCGAGGAGATCGGCCGCAAGATCGAGGAGCTGAAGGCGCTGGGCGGCATCCAGATCCTGATGCAGGGCGGCCACAACCCCTACATCCCGTTCGAGTGGTACCTCGACCTGCTGCGCTACATCAAACGGCATCATCCGATCCACATTCATGCCTTTTCGCCGTCGGAAGTCGATTTCTTCGCCGGCCGCTTCGGCATGACGATTGAAGAGGTGCTCAAAGAGCTGATGACGGCCGGGCTCGATTCGATTCCCGGAGGCGGTGGAGAGATTCTCGTGCAGGAGATCCGCGACCGCGTCGCCAAGAAGAAGGCCGGCGCCGACCGCTGGCTCGAGGTGATGGAGGTAGCGCACGGTCTGGGTCTCAAGACCAGCGTCACCATGATGTACGGGCTGGGCGAGACGCTCGCCGACCGCATCGAGCATCTGTTCCGGGTGCGCGACGTGCAGGGCCGCACGCATGGCTTCACCGCGTTCATCTGCTGGCCATTGCAGCCTGAGCACACCGAGCTCGAATACCTCGGCAAGACTGACGCGGTGGCGTACCTGCGCGCCCAGGCGATCGCGCGCATCGTGCTCGACAATCTCCCCAACATCCAGGCGAGCTGGGTGACGATGGGGCCGAAGATCGGCCAGGTGGCGCTGCGCTTCGGCGCCAACGACTTCGGCTCGCTGATGATGGAAGAAAACGTCGTCAGTGCTGCCGGGACGACCTGGTGCATGACGTTGCCCGAGATGCAGCGCCTCATTGCCGACGCGGGCTACGAGGCCGTGAAGCGCCGTCAGGACTATACACTGCTGCCGGAAGCGGCCTAGACCGACAACCGATGACCGACAACGCCTATGCCTGACGTCCTAATTATCGTGGGCTCCGAAAGCGACAAGCCCCGCATCGAGCCGGCCTTCGACATCCTCACCAAGGCCGGCGTCAGCTACGAGTTCCACGCCTCCTCGGCGCATCGCTCGCCCGACAAGACGGCGGAGCTCGTAAAGGGCGCTAAGGCGCGCGGCTGCCGCGTCGTGATCGCGGGCGCCGGACTGTCGGCCGCGCTCCCCGGATTCGCGTCGTCGCTGACCGATCTCCCGGTGATCGGTGTGCCGTTCGCCGTCGGCCCATTGAACGGGCTCGACGCGCTGCTCGCCACGGTGCAGGTGCCGCCCGGCGTGCCGGTGGCGGCCGTGGGCATCGACAACGCCAAGAACGCGGCGCACCTGGCGCTGCGCATCCTCCAGAAATAGTGCCCACTCGCATCGGCATCGGGTACGACTCGCATCGCTTCGCCGACGGGCGGCCGCTCGTGCTCGGCGGCGTGGAGATTCCCCACGACAAGGGGCTCGACGGCTGGTCCGACGCGGACGCCGTGGCGCACGCACTGACCGACGCGATTCTCGGCGCGTCGTCGCTGGGCGACATCGGCCAGATGTTTCCCCCCGACAACCCCAAGTGGAAAGACGCGAAGTCGCTCGACCTGCTGCGCAAGGCGACGCTCAAGGCCGCCGAGCTCGGGTACAGTGTGGTGAGCGTCGACATCACCATCATCGCCCAGGAGCCGAAGCTCTCCGGCTACACCGACGAGATGCGGGAGAAGCTCGCCGAAGCGGCGGTGACGGGGTTCTCCAACATGTCGGTGAAGGCGAAGACGAACGAAGGGATGGGCTTCATCGGCCGCGGCGAGGGGATCGCCGTGATCGCCGTCTGCCTGCTCGAGGAGGGCCGTACCTGAGCGGGTGGCTTCAGTCGCTCGCCACTCTGCCGGCCGTTCCGCTGTACTGCTCGATCGGTCTCCTCGCCGCCGTCGAGAACATCTTTCCCCCCGTTCCCGCCGACACCGTGGTCGCGTTGGGGGCCTTTCTCGCCGGCCACGACATTCTCGATCCCTGGACCGTGTTCGCCGTCACCTGGGTGGGCAACGTGGCGAGCGCCGCACTGGTCTATTTCGTCGGACGCCACTACGGCCGGGCGTTCTTCAGCGGGCCCATCGGCCGCCGCCTGATCTCGGCAGCGACCCTGGCCCATATCGAGGCGGCATACGCGCAGCACGGCAGCTACGGGATCTTTCTCTCGCGGCTGCTCCCCGTCTGGCGTGGCGTCGTGCCGCCGTTCGCCGGCGTGGCGCACGTTCCGGCCTGGCGCGCGCTCGTTCCCATCGCCCTGGCGTCGGCGTTGTGGTACGGCGGCATCATCTTCCTCGTGGTGCGGCTGGCGCCGACGCTCGATCAGGCAATCGCGGTGCTGGGACGGGCGAACCGGATCCTCGGGATCGCGGCCATCGTCCTCGTGCTGCTCGTGATCGTGTGGGTGAGACGACGGCGCCGCTCGAGAGCATGAAAGGCTTCCACGTCGAGCAATTCCGCGACTATCTCGCCCTCGAGGCGGGTCACAGCCGCCACACCGTCGAGAGTTATCTGCGCGACGTCGAGCGGCTGGCGGCCTACGCCACGGAGCACGGCCGTAAGTCCCCGGACGACGTGACGCCCGCGTCGCTGCGCGAGTTCGTCTACGCCCTGAAGGACGCCGGCCTGGCCCCGGCCTCGATCCACCGCCAGATCTCGGCGTTGCGTACGTACTACCGGTTTCTCGTGGGGGAGGGGCACGCCAGGACCAACCCCACCGAGCGGCTCGAGTCGCCGAAGCGGTGGCGCTCGCTGCCCACGGTGCTCACCGTCATCGAGATCGACCGCCTGCTCTCCGCGCCCAATCCCGACGAGCCGCTCGGCAGCCGCGACCGGGCGCTGCTCGAGCTGGGCTACGCGACCGGTGGGCGCGTGTCGGAGCTCGTCGGCATAAAGCCTTCCGATGTGTTCTTCGAGGAGGGCATCGCACGGCTGTTCGGCAAGGGAGCGAAGCAGCGGCTCGTCCCCGTGGGCCGCCGCGCTTTGGGCGCGGTCGCGCTGTACCAGCGCTCCGTGCGGCCGACGCTCGACAAGGGCAAGAGCACAGGCGTGCTGTTTCTCAACGCTCGCGGAGGGCCGCTGACGCGCGTCGGCGCGTGGGGCATCATCAGGAGCGCCGCCAGGCGTGCCGGGATCACGAAGCGGGTCACGCCGCACACGCTGCGGCACACGTTCGCGACGCACCTGCTCGAGGGAGGCGCGGACCTGCGCGCCGTACAGGAGATGTTGGGGCACGCCGACCTGGCGACGACACAGCTGTATACGCATATCGACCGCGAATACTTGCGATCAGTGCACCGTAAGTATCACCCGCGGGCCTAAGCTGATAGCCGACAGCTGTCAGCTATCAGCTGTCAGCTGGGTGCACCGCGAATCGTCTCCGCTCCGCGTAGTGCGACATCAAGTCCGCCACCGTCTTCAACCCCACCAGCAGCACCAGCCCATACAGCGGCGTATGCCCGCGGCTCAGCGCCAGCGCCGTGAAGAACACCACGAGGTGCAGCACCAGCACGCGCGCATAGGGCTGGCGCACCAGGTCCCACAGCGGGACGTTCTTGTATTCACCGCCGAGCAGGAAATTCCAGACGAACGTCACACCGTGGGAGATCACGACCGCGAGCAGCGCGAACCAGATCCCCGTCTCGCGGATCGCTTGCAAGACCACGGGAAGGGTCGGGGGAATGGAGTTGTGATAGCGGGGGCCGCCGAACAGGATGAAGATGAACACGCCGTGGATGAAGGTGAACACGCCAAAGTGCACCACGAAAATCGGGATCACGATCAGCTTGCCGATCCAGCGCCATGTGGATGAGGGGTCGGCCACCGCGAGCCGCAGCACGTTGTAGCCCCCGACGACGACGTTCTCGAGCCAGTAGATCAGGACGAGGGGGAAGATCTGCCAGTGCAGGAACAGCACCCCGTAGAGGGGGACCGCGTTCGACGCCAGCAAGAAGATGGTGGACAGGGCCGCCATGGCGGGATTGTAGCGCGCGCCCCGCCCGGCCGCTTGACACTGGCTTGACCGGGGCAGCTCAGGTTAGCCGCAGGAAAAGGAGGTTGCGATGAGACGGATCGCGGTTCTGTCGCTCGCGCTGGCGCTCGCGTGCATTCACCGCGTCGAGCGGCGCGTCGTCCCGGCCGACCAGGCAGGAACGCTCGACGGCAAGTCGGCCTACCTCAAGGCCCACCTCAGGAACGGCTACGTCTATCTCCTGCACGGCTGGCACGCCGACTCGGGTGGCCGGGTGATCAGCGGCAGCGGGCAGCTGCTCGACGTCAATCGCACAGTGGTGTCGAGCGGCGACTACCGGTTTCCGTCCGATTCCGTGGCGCTGTTCGAGACCAACGTCATCAAGCAGTCGGGAGCGACGTCGGCGCTGACGATCATGGCGGGCGTGACGGCGGTCGTCGCCGGGATCTGTGCCGCCAATCCCAAGACCTGCTTCGGCTCCTGCCCGACGTTCTACGCCCCCGACTCCACCGGGCACTCCCTGCTGCAGGCCGAGGGGTTCTCGGCCAGTATCGCGCCGGCACTCGAGGCGACGGACGTGGACATGCTGTTTGCGAGCCGTCCAGCGCGGCGCGACTTCACGATCCACGTCACCAACGAGGCGCTCGAGACGCACGTCATCCGGCGCGCGAATCTCCTGGCGCTGCTGCGTCCTTGGGGCGGCAGGGTATTCGCGACGCCGGACGGCGTGTACTTCCAGGCAACCGGGCTTTCCGAGCCGACCTCGTGCAGCGCATCGGAGGGCGACTGCCGAGCGGCGCTGGCGCGGTTCGACGGAGTGCAACGCTCGAGCCGCACCGATTCGGTCGATCTGGGGACGCGGGAAACGATCGACCTGGTGTTCGACTCGGCGCCGGCGGGCCGTCTGGGGCTCGTCGTCGCGTCACGCCAGACCTTGCTCACGACCTATCTCCTCTATCAGGCGCTCGCCTACATGGGAGACGACGCCGGGACGTTTCTCGCGTCGCTCGAGTCGGGTGGTCCCGAGCTGCGCCGGCGCGTGCGCGGGATCACGGATCTGCTGGGGAAGATCGAGGTCATGGTCCCCGGTGGGGACGGCAACTGGGTCTCGGTCGGGTCGACGGGGGAGACGGGGCCGATCGCGGTCGACACGAAAGTCGTGCCGCTGCCGGACGTGCGGGTGCCGGGGTCACGTCGCATTCGGCTGCGGTTGACCCGAGGGTTGTGGCGCATCGATTACGTCGCGCTCGCGGCGCTCGGGGATTCGGTCGCGCCGCTGCGGATAATGCCGACTCTGGTGAAACGCGGCGGGGTAGTCGATTCCGACGCAACGCGTGCGCTCACCGACTCCACCAGCCGCACGCCGTTGACCACGTTTCCCGGCGACGCCTACGACATCGTGTACCGCCTGCCGGAGAGCCCCACGCGCTACGAATACTTTCTCGAATCGCGCGGCTACTATCTCGAGTGGCTGCGGCGGGAGTGGCTGCCGGAGGCGGACCCGATGAAGGCCGCGCGCATGGCGTTCGATCCTGCGGGCATGTTGCGGGAGCTGGCGCCGCAGTTCAAGGCGGTGGAGCCCGATCTCGAGCACCTGTTCTGGAGTAGCCGCTATGTCCGTCACTAGGGGTGTGGCGCTCGCGCCGTTGATCCTCGCGGTGGCGTGTGCCGGCAATCCGGCGCCGGCTGGATTCCTGCCGTCGCCGGCGCAGGCGCCGCAGAACGTGTATGGAGGCTGGATCCAGGTCACGGTGCCCGCGGGCAGGCACGACAGCACGATCGCGGGTGAGTTGATCGCTGCGCGCGCCGACACCGTCTGGGTCCTTCCCGACAGCGGTCCTGTGGTGGCAGTGCCCACGAGCACCGTGAAGCAAGGGCGGGTGGCGCGCTATACGTCTGAAGCCGGGGCGATCTCGGGATTTACGGCGCTCGGCGTGGTGTCGACGATATCGAATGGCTTCCTGCTCGGCATCACCGCGCCGCTGTGGATTATCACGGGGATCGTGGCGTCGTCCAACGAGTCGCGCGCGCCGCTGCGCGACGTGCCGCCGCTCGCGTGGGCGGATCTCGCGGCGTTTGCCCGATTCCCGCAGGGACTACCGCCGGGGATCGATTTGGGGGAGATTCGGCCCAAGCCGGTTGCCAGGGAGGCGCCGACTTCGAACCCCTGACCTGGAGTGGCTATGACGCCCGAGTATGTGGCGCGCGTGTTGGTGCGGGATGTCAACGCAGTGCGGCGCGAGCTCGAGGCGTATCCCAACGAGGCGTCGGTGTGGGCGTTGCCGCCGGGAGTCGCCAACTCCGGCGGGACGCTGGCGCTGCACCTTGCGGGGAATCTGCAGCACTTCTTCGGTGCGGTGTTGGGCGGGGCCAGCTACAAGCGCGATCGCGCCGCCGAGTTCGCCAAGCGCGATGTGCCCCGCTCGGCGTTGATCGTCGAGCTCGAGGCCGCGATCGTGAGCGTAGGGTTGGGGATCAGCCAGGTCAGCGAAGCCCGTCTCGCCGAGGAGTTCCCGGAGGCGATCGCGGGGCATCGCATTGTGACGGGGGAGTGGCTGATCCATCTCGTCTCGCACACCGCCTATCACCTGGGTCAGATCGATTACCATCGGCGGCTCGTGACGAAGAATGGCGCGACCGTCGGGGCAATGGCGGTTCCCGAGCTCGGGACGGCACGCAAGGTCGCCTGACTGAGCGTTCGCACGTCCGCATTGTCTTGTAGAGGGGTCGCGTGCGTTCGGTACCGGCTAATCGAGGTGTTCTCCTTAGCATAGCTGGGTGAAACTGCTCACCCAGGTGCGGACGGCGATTCGGCTGCGGCATTACAGCCGCCGGACCGAGAAGCAGTACATCTGGTGGATCCGCCGCTTCATCGATTTCCATCAGCGCCGTCACCCCGCCGAGCTGGGTCAAGCGGAGGTTGCGGCATTTCTGGGGCACCTGGCGGTCGAGCGCCGGGTCAGCGGGGCGACGCAGAATCAGGCCCTGTCTGCTTTGCTATTCCTCTACGGCGAGGTCCTCCATCAGCGTGTCGCCTGGATGGCGGACCTGGTGCGCGCCAAGGCGCCGCGGCGACTGCCGGCGGTGCTCACGCCGGACGAAGCGCGCGCCATCCTCGACAAGCTGAACGGGACCGCGTCGCTCGTCTGCCGGCTGCTGTATGGATCTGGCTTGCGGCTCATGGAAGCGTTACAGCTGCGGGTGCAGCATCTGGAGTTCGCGCGCGGTGAAATCCGCGTACGTGGTGGTAAGGGGGACCGGGACCGCGTCACCATGCTCCCAGTGGTGTTGAAGAAGCCGTTGCAGCAGCACCTGGAACGCGTTCACGCGCTGCATCGGCAGGATGTTGCCGCCGGTGCGGGCTGGGTCGAGCTGCCGGCTGCGCTGGACCGCAAGTATCCCAACGCGGGCCGAGAATGGGCCTGGCAGTGGGTTTTCCCGGGGAAGGGGATCGCTACGGACCTCGCTACCGGCGAGCGGCGGCGCTACCACCTGCACCAGACCACGATTCAACGCGCATTTCGCGAGGCTGCCCGGCTGAGTGGTGTGCCTAAGGCGGCTCATTGTCACACCCTGCGGCACTCATTCGCCACTGAGCTACTCCGATCCAACTACGACATCCGTACCGTCCAAGAGCTACTCGGCCACAAGGACGTCCGAGTCACGATGACCTACCTGCACGTGCTCAATCGGGGTGGCTTGGGGGTTCGGAGCCCCATGGATACCCTCTGACTTGTGGACATCTTATACGCAGCAGGATCCTGCTGTTTTACCACAAAACGTGACTGATTCCGGGGAGGCGAAAGACCAGGTGTTGGTTGAGTTTGGCGATTTCATGTAATGTTGATTGGGAGGTTGATAGGCAGATGAGGATGGAAATGAAAACTCAGCCTAATTTTAGTTAGGCGGCGCGAGGCCATCTACGATCGATGACACGGTTCTTGGTAGTCCACGACTACGGCCAGGGCGGCCTTTGGGCATACGTCGATGCCGCATCGGCGACCGAGATTGAGGAGGCCTTTCGAGAGGTCAGCGTCGTGGCAACAGCACCTCAATGGCTCACGTCAGATCTGCGAGCAAAGCTTGATGTATGCGATATAGCAAACCCGACCGAATGGTTAGCGACGCTCCGCAGGTAACGCGCCGCCTAACATGCGCATGAAGCTGTCGTGCCGGGGCGGCCGCTTGATAGGGAAGGAGTCTGTCTTGAGGGCGGCCGCCCCAGCACGCAGCTTATGCGCGATCCGTTAGGCCGCACACCACGATAATTCTGAGATTTCCTGCCGAGTTGGAGCGCGCGCGCATGACTTCCCTGGAATTCGTCGATACCATCCACAGCGTCGTCTTGGAGGCAGCAGTCCAAGACACCCTGAACCTAGCCAACAGACCCCCAGGTCGACGACCGGATGTCGACCCAGTCGAGCTCAGCACCTGGTTCAACAAGCTTCCGGACACTGACCGGGCAAGAGTCACGCAGATGCTCAATGCCGTCGCCTACCATGCCGTCT
>DATLVL010000143.1:0-3028 GCA_035577525.1 Gemmatimonadales bacterium
TGCTCGGCACCGGGACGTCGTTCGGCGTCCCCCAGATCGGTTGCCACTGCCACACCTGTACCTCCACCGACCCGAAGGACCGCCGCACCCGCAGCGCCGCCGTCGTCGAAGCGAACGGCCGCCGCCTGCTGATCGACACGCCGCCCGAGCTGCGCCTGCAGCTGGTCCAGAACGGCATCGACGATCTCGACGCGGTGCTCTTCACCCACGCGCACGCCGATCACGTGCACGGTATCGACGACCTGCGCCCCATCTCGATGCGCCACAAGACCGGCCTCCCAGCCTACGGCCCGCCCGCCGCCATCGAGGAGCTGGCCCGGCGCTTCGATTACATCTTCGATCCCTCGGTCGAGCCGCCTCCGGGGACGAGCATCCCGCGGCTCGCCCCGGTGCCGATCGCCGCCGGCGTCCCGATCGACATCGCGGGCATCACCGTGCTGCCGCTCACCCTCCCGCACGGCGACACCGTCGTGTACGGCTACCGCTTCGGTCCCATCGCCTATCTCACCGATGCCAAGTCCGTCCCCGCTGACGTCCGGGCGCAGCTCAACGATCTCGAGGTGCTGGTCTTGAACGCGCTGTTGCCGCGTCCCCACCCGCTGCACCTCTCGATCCCCGAGGCGATCGTGACCGCGCGGGCCATCGGCGCGCAGCGCACGATCTTTACCCATCTGACGCACGAGCGGACGCACGCGGAGCTGGTTGCGGAGTTTCCCGAAGGGATTGAGCCGGGGTGGGATGGGATGGTGGTAGACGTCTAGAGCAGAAACGTTCACCCGTCTCGAGGCGACACCCTGAAGGGTGTGCCTCTGCAATCACTGCGCGTAAGCGCAGTGTCTTTCAAGGCACACGCTTCAGCGTGTCGATACGGGGAGCGGTAGATTCTTGCCTCTCATGCGCACAAAACTCGTCGAGGGCTGGCACCAATCCGCCTGGGGCGTCATCAAGCGCACCCTCGAGCTGGCGTACGAGGACAACATCCCGTTCCTCGCGAGCGCCCTGTCGTTCGACGTCATCCTCACGTCGATCCCGTTTCTTGTGCTGCTGCTCGCCGTGGTCGGATCACTGGTGCAGCATCAGCTCACGACGCAGCAGCTCAACCTGGCGGAGCTGTTGGACCGGTTCATGCCGACGGCCGGTGGCGTGGGGGGCGACGCGGTGCGGCAGGTCGAGGACGTGCTCGCGGGGGTGGTGCAGAGCCGCGGGCAGATGACGTTCATCGGCTTGCCGCTCTTCCTGTACTTCTCGACGCGTCTCTTCGGCGGGTTGCGCGCGGCGTTGAACGACGTGTTCGACACCGACGAGAAGCGTCCCTGGCCCCTCGCCAAGCTGTACGACCTGGGGCTCGTCCTGATCACCGGCGTCCTGCTGCTCTCCTCGGCGCTGCTCCCCGCCGTCGAGGCGCGCACCACGGCGGAGCTGACCAGCTCGTTCCTGATCGAATGGATCTACCGGCTGAGTCTCGAGATCGTCGCGTTCGCGTTCAGCACCGTGCTGTTCCTGTGCGTGTTCAAGATTCTCCCTGCCCGGCGCATCGCCTGGCGCACGGCGCTCGTCGCGGCGGTGTTCTGTGCCCTCGCGTTCGAGATGGCGAAGCGGCTCTACGCCCTCTACGTCGCTCATTTCGTGACGCTCGACCGGCTCGCCTCAAACGCCAACGCCGGCGCGTTCATCCTCCTGATTCTCTGGATCTACTACACGAACTGCGTCCTGCTCATCGGCGGCGAGATCGCGGAAGTGTACGACCTGGCGCGCATGCGGCGCGCTCAACGCGTACAATTGGGATGAACTCAACGTCTCGTGCCCCCTCTCCCGAAGAGCCTGCCCCGAGCGCAGCGAGGGGGAGAGGGGGACAGGGGGTGAGGACAACGGCCCTCATCGACCTCCGTTCCGACACCGTCACGCGCCCCTCGCCCGAGATGCGCCGCGCCATGGCCGAGGCCGAGGTCGGCGACGACGTGCTGGACGGCGACCCCACGACGCGCCGCCTGGAGCAGCGCGTCGCCGAAATCCTGGGGCTGGAAGACGCGCTGTTCTTTCCCTCGGGCTCTCAGGCCAACCTCACGGGCATCGCGCTCGGCAGCGAGCGCGGCACCGAGCTGATCATCGAGGCCAACGCGCACATCCTGCACTACGAGATGGCGGGGATCGCGGGGCTCATGGGCGTGCAGATCCGGCCGGTGCAGACTCCTGACGGCCGCCTGTCGGGGGACCTCGTGCGCGCGGCGCTGCGCCCGGTTTCTCCCCACCTGCCGCGAGTGACCGCCATCACAGTCGAGAACACCCACAACCTCGCCGGGGGCCGGGTGACCGATCTCGAGCGGCTCGCCGGGATCGTCGCCGTTGGCCGCGAAGCGCGGCTGGCCCTACATCTCGACGGGGCACGGCTTTGGAATGCCGCCGCGGCCCTGGGGGTACCCCCGGCACGACTCGTGCGTGGCTTCGACACGGTTATGGTTAGCTTCTCCAAGGGCTTGGGGTGCCCCGTCGGCTCGTGCCTGGGTTTGGCACGTGCCCGACGAGCGGCAGCCCGGGAAATTCGCAAGCGACTGGGCGGGGGGATGCGGCAGTCCGGTGTGCTTGCCGCAGCCGGATTGTACGCCTTGGAACACCATCTCCCCGATATCCCGCGGGACCACGAGCACGCTCGGGCGTTCGCCGAGCGGCTGGGCTCGTGTGCCGGGGTGCGGGTCGAGACGCCGGAGAGCAACATCGTCATGATCGATTTGGTGCGGGACCGGGATGACATCCAGACGGTGAACGGCCGTATCGAGGCTCGTGGATTGCGCATCTCGCAATACGGGCCGCGCCGGCTGCGCGCCGTCCTGCACCGCGACGTCGACCGCGCCCAGGTCGAGCGCGCCGCCGCGATCGTGTGCGAGGTGCTCGCATGACGGGCTACCCGCACGAGGGCCGGCCGTCCGAGGTGTCGAGCGGGGGCGGGGGCGGTGTCCACCTGCTGCGCGATCTCCCGATCGGCCAGTCGATTCTGTGGCATCCCACGTCGCCCACGATCGTGCAGCGCAAG
>DATLVL010000144.1:0-3152 GCA_035577525.1 Gemmatimonadales bacterium
GACGAGAATCAGGCCCGGTTCGGTCTTGCGGTGGTGATCGGCAGCGCCGCGGTCGTGGTCTACAACGACCCGCGCCACGCGCCGGGAGACTTCGTGTTCATCCCGCTGGTGTTCGTGTTGGTGTGGGTCGCGGGCTTTGCGGTGCGCGCCCGCGCGGCGCACGCGGAGGCGGCGGAACAACGCGCCGTACACGCCGAGCACGAACGTGAGGCCGCCGGGCGCGTCGCGGTCGCCGAGGAGCGCGCCCGGATCGCTCGCGAGCTGCACGACATCGTCGCGCACGCCGTCAGCGTGATGGTGCTCCAGGTCGGCGCGGTCAGGCACAAGCTCCCCGACGCGCTCGCCGAGGACCGCGACGCGCTCACCAGCGTCGAGCAGGCCGGACGCACGGCGCTGGCCGAGATGCGCCGCCTCCTGGCCGCCATGCGCCGCGACGGGGACGACGTCGACCTGATGCCCCAGCCCGGTCTCGACGGCCTCGGCTCGCTGCTGGAAGAGATCGGCCGGGCCGGCCTGCCCGTCCGGTTGCACGTCGAGGGCGAGCCTTTCCCGCTGCCCGCGGCCCTCGACCTGTCCGCCTATCGCATCGTTCAGGAAGGCCTGACCAACGTGCTCAAGCACGCCCGCGCCAGCCACGCCGACGTGACCGTCTGCTACCGACCCGACGGCCTACGAACCGAGGTACGCGACGACGGCATCGGTGCCGCGGCGAGCGACGGCGTCGGTACCGGCCACGGGCACGGGCTCGTCGGCATCCGCGAACGCGTCAAGATCTACGGCGGCGAGATGACCGCGGGAACCGCCAACGGGGGCGGTTTCGTGCTCAGCACGCGCCTCCCGCTCAGCGGCGACCCGATATGACGATCCGCGTGCTCGTCGCCGACGACCAGTCGATGGTCCGGGCCGGTTTTCGCATGCTGCTCTCGCGCGAGCAGGAGATCGAGGTCGTCGCGGAGGCGAGCAACGGGCTCGAGGCGGTCGCGGCGGCCGCCCGCTTCAAGCCCACGGTCATCCTGATGGACATCCGCATGCCCGAGCTCGACGGGCTCCAGGCGACGCGGAGGATCCTCGCCGCCGATGACACGGCGCGGATCCTCATCCTGACGACGTTCGACTTCGACCAGTACGTGTACGAAGCGCTCCGCGCCGGCGCCAGCGGTTTCCTGCTCAAGGACGAACCCCCCGAACAGCTCCTCGCCGCCATCCGCATCGTGGCCGGCGGAGACGCCCTGCTCTCCCCCGCCGTCACGAAACGCGTGATCAGGCAGTTCGCGCGCATCCGGCCATCCTCGCCGCCACGGGAAGTCGGCGAGCTGACCGAGCGTGAGCTAGACGTGTTCCGCCTGGTCGCGCGCGGCTACTCGAACGCCGAGATCAGCCGCGAGCTCTACATCAGCGACACGACCGTCAAGACGCACATCACGCACATCCTGCAGAAGCTCAACCTTCGCGACCGCGTCCAGGCCGTGGTGCTCGCGTACGAGACGGGCCTTTTCGAGGCTGACGGGCGGCCACCAGGCAATCGCCACGAGCGCCCCACCCGCTGAGCAACGCGCGCTGCGCTGAGCAAGGCGCGCTGCGCTCGGCCCCGGCACCATAACGCCGTGGAACCCCGGTTCCAGTGCGTTCTGGGGCCGTGAAAGTCCAGTTCCATTGCGTTCCGGCCGGGCCTGGCGCCTGGGATCCGGCCTCGCCAGTTCGCGAGACGCCCTCCCGGGCGCTTAGGAAAATGCTGCCGCCCTTCACGGCGCCCGCGGATGAGCGTGGACCGCAACCCGCGCAATCCGGATCTGGGCCCGTAATTCGGGGACGATAACGTCTGTCCGCCGCTGGGCAGTCCTCACCTGCCTCACAGGCCCCACCGGCCGCTGCCGTCCGCGGGCGGTACGGGGGTTGTGTGCCCTTACCCCCGTCTTGCGGGGGCTGGGTGCCCCAGCCCCCGGCTATCCGGCTGGCGCGACCGCCGCGGCTATCACGTTTGCGCGCCAGAGCCGCGAAGCGAAGGTGGCCGTCCACGATCGTGGCTGGCGCCAGCACTACGCGTCAGCCGTCACACCGGTCTCGCGGGAATCGACCGCGGCGGGCCGGTGATCACCGTGGGCCGAAATACCCGCCATGGGGGTAAAGCGACCCACGAAGATACGACCTACGGCGAATATCGACCGAAGATGTCGAGACCGGCCTGGCGGCTCCGTCACAGGGGGAGATGCGGCCACGGGGGCCGCACCACGCAAGGAGGTGAGGACGAGTGATGGACAGGCAGGATGTCACCCGAGAGCTGGGACAGCCGGGCGCCAGGGAGCTCCTCGAGTCTGCGACGCTGACCCGGCTCGCCTACAACGGCCCGGACGGCCTTCCGCGGGTGATCCCGATCGCCTTCTACTGGGACGGCGAGCGCATCGTCGTCTGTACGGCGACCACGTCACCGAAGGTGCGCGCGCTCTCGGCGCGTCCGGACGTCGCGATAACGATCGACGTCGGTGATACGCCCGCCGCCGCGAAAAGCCTCCTGGTGCGCGGCTTCGCGCATCTGGAGACCGTCGACGGCGTCGCCGACGAGTACCTCGAGGCGGCGAAAAAGGCGCTGAACCCTGACACGCACGCAGCCTTCGAAGGCCACGTCCGGTCGACGTACAAACAGCAGGTGCGCATCTCGATCGAACCACGGTGGGCTCGGTTCTACGACTTCGGCGCCGGCCGCGTACCCGCCTTCCTGACAGAGCTGGCGGCCAGCGCGTAGCCGGTCCCCCGGCACCATCGCGCTAGACGGCTAGAGCACGAGGTCGCGCTGATACCAGGTGCCTGGCTTACCGCCGAGGTGGGCCGGGTCGGCCGGGCCGACAGCGACGAACCCGGCTTTGGTCAGTACCCTCTGGGACGCGACATTCTGGCGGGCGGTGGCCGCCCGCAGTGTGCGCAGCCCGTGGCGGGCCGCCGCCAGCCGGCACAGCTCCCGGACGGTCGCGGTCGCCACGCCACGGCCGGCCACATGCTGCGCGACCCGGTAGCCGAGTTCCGCAGTGTGGTCCTCGATGTCGACTAGGTTGAACCGGCCGAGTACCGAGCCGTCTTCGGCGACGAGCACGTAGCAGGCACTAATGCCCGCCTCCTGTTCAGCCAGCAACGCGTTGTACCTGCCGGTGAACTGGGCG
>DATLVL010000145.1:0-13185 GCA_035577525.1 Gemmatimonadales bacterium
TTCTGCCAGAAGTTGCGCAGCAGCTCGGTCGCGTGGGCACTGGTGAACGTGAGCGACGCCAGCACTCCCGCTTCGGAGTAGTTGACGTTGTCGCGAGACGACCAGCGGACCTTTTTGGTCGGCGGCCAGGGGCGGTACCACTGCCGTGTCGTCACCGAGTCCCCGGCGTAGCTGTCGTCGGAGAGGTCGCGCACGTAGGTATTGGCGCCGGCGTTGCCGAACGTCTCGTAGAACCGCCCGATCGCGTTGTGATTGTTGGCGATCCACAGCGCGTAGCCCGGCCACCAGCCGTCGTAGAAGCCCCACGTCCACACGCCGGGCAACCCCTGTGCTTCGAGTGCGGTGATGTCGTTGTTCGCGAGCGTCGCCCATTCACCGATGGCGATGGGATCGGTGTGCTCGTTGTAGGGGCCCGTCCCCGTGGAGACGTGCAGCAGCGGGATCGACTCGTGCAGATCGTGCATCACGATCGGATGCCAGTCGAAATAGATCTTATAGATCGCCCGCGTCAGCGCGAGGGCGAGCTGCAGCCCGTCGCGGTTGTTGTCGTGGAAGGCGTAGTCGCCCCAGAACGGGCTCGAGCGCGGGAACCCATCGTCCGCGGTCGGGTGGCTCTTGGTGTAATGCAGGTACCAGTCCACCTGCCGGTCGCGCCCGTCGGGCTCACTCACGGGGTTGATCAGCGTGATCACCGATCCCCGGATCGTGCGGATCGCCGGCTCGTCGCTCACGGCCAGGCGATAGGCCAGCTCGAGCAGCATTTCGGGACTGTTCATCTCGGTCGAGTGCAGCGCACCGTTCAGATAATAGACCGGCTTCGCGGCGGCGAGCACCGCATCGAGGGCGCCGGGCGGCGTGGTACGCGGATCGGCGAGCCGGGCGAGGGCGGCGCGGTACCCTGCGCTGCCGGCCAGCACCGCTGAGTCGGCGACCGCGACGAGGACGATCTCTCGTCCCTCCTCCGTCTTTCCGATCGTCTCCACGCGCACGCGCGGCGTGGCCCGGGCCAGGGCGCGGAAGTAGCCGTAGATCTCATCGGCGTGGTGCATCACGCCGGGAGCACCGGCGATCGTGCCGAAGTATTTGAGCGGAGACGGAACGCTGGCGGACGATGGCAGCGTGGCTACCGACGCGGGGAGAAAATGCGAGTCGGTCGTGGCCTCGCGGATCAGGCGGGCGTACGTCGTGTCCTCGGCCTGCTGGAGTGCGAGGGACACGGCGACGGCGGCAAAGAGCGACATCGAGCCTCCGGAAAGGACCCGGAGAAACTGCAGGCTCGGCGTCGTCAGCGCAAAACGGCTATTCGGAGCGCAACGCCTGCATCGGGTCGACGCGGCCGGCACGCCGCGCCGGTGCGAGACTCGCCACCAGCGCCACCGCGAGGAGGGTCGCGGCGACGAATACGAACACCGCGGGGTCCCGCGGCGACTCCTCGAACAGCAGCGGCGCAACCCAGCGGCCCACGATGAGGGCGATCACGGTGCCGAGCGCCACGCCCAACCCCGCGAGCACGACACCTTCGGTCAGGACGAGACGCACGATATCGCGCATCCCCGCTCCCAGTGCGACGCGCACGCCCATCTCATGGGTGCGCCAGGCCACGTTGTAGGCGATGACGCTGTACAGCCCGATCGCCGCGAGCACCAGCGCGAGCAGCCCGAAGACGCTGAACAGCGTCGCCCCCAGTCGCCACGACTGTGTTTCGCCGCTCACGGCATCCGAGATGGGAGTCACCGTTACATACGACGGTCCCGGCATGATCGGCTGTAGCGCGCGGCGCACCGTCTCGCGTGCTCTGGCGGCGTCGCGGATTCGCACAAACAGACCGCCCCCATCCGGGTTGAACTGGTCCGCCGACAGATAGTAGAAGAAGGCCGGCTCGTCCCCCAGGCTCCGCGACTTGATGTCTTCCGCCACCCCGACCACCGTCGTGCACGGCACGGTATCGCCGCCGATCCGGATGCAGGCACCGAGGGGATCGCGATCGGGCCACAACACGCGCGCCATCGACATGCTCACCACCATGACACGCGGCGCCCCACCAGCGTCCTGGTCCGTGATCGCACGACCTCGGAGCAGCCGCGTGCCCATCGTGGCGAAATAGTCGGTGGACACGGCATTGAGGTCGAATTCTCCCAGCCGGTCGACCGAATCGATGCCGGCGACGTGGAGATCCTCGTTCCACGTGCTCCAGAACGGCATCGTCACCTGTCGCGAAACGTGAGCGACGCCTGGAATGGCCAGCGCCGAGGCGAGCAGCTGACGGCGCAGTGCCACGCGGTGAGCGCTGTCGAGCTGTACGCCCCGCATGCGCAGATCGACGACCAGCACCGAATCGGGATCATACCCGAGCCGCACTTGCTTGACGTGTTGCAACGAGCGCACGAACAATCCCGCGCCGACGAGCAGTACGACTGAAAGGGCTCCCTTGAAGACAAGCAGTCCCGCCCGTAGGCGCGATCGCTGCACCCCGCCCTCGCGCTCTCCTGCTTTCAGGTCCTGGGTGAGATCGGCGCGCCGGGTTTGCAGTATAGGCGCCAGCCCGGTGCCAAGTCCGGTGAGCAGCACGGCGATGCCGACGAACAGCAGCGATCGCGGATCGGATACGACTCCCGCACCTGCGGTATTGCCCAGCAGCTCCGTGCGCAGGATCGTCCCGCCCCATTGCGCCACGAGCAGGCCGGCCCCACCGCCCAAGAGCGCGAGCAGCAGGCTCTCGGTCAGCAGCTGGACGGCCAGCCGGCCGCGGCTCACTCCGAGCGCCAGCCGCACGGCGATCTCGCGGCGGCGATGCAGCGCGCGGGCGAGCAGCAGATTGGCCACGTTGGCGCAGGCGATCAGCCACACGATGGCAGCGACGCCGGTGAGCCAGGTGGCCACCTTGGTTTCGGCGGACGCGTTGGGACCGCGCTGCTCCAGCACCGAGCCGGCAATGGCGCGCGGGCGTTCGACCTCGATCGGGGGCATGTGCGGGCTCGAAGCGAGCGCCGCGAGGTAGCTCCGCTTGTATGCCGCCGTCAGGTCTGCCTCGGCGTCCGCCACGGTGACGCTGGGTTTTCGCACCACCAGCATCGACGCCCAGGTCCAGTGGTAAGTCTGCCACCAGTTCTCGCCGCGCAGCCCCAGGTTGGCGCCCGACTCGGCGCCATACGCGGTGATCGGCACGTACACGGCCGGCGGCTTCCCCGGCCACAGTCCCGCGAACCCGCGCGGGGTGACGCCGATGATGGTGTAGAGCGTCGCGCCGACCTGGAGGGTCTCGCCCAGGACGTCCGAGCTGCCGCCGTATCGGGTCTGCCACAGCCCGTACGAAAGCACTGCGACCGCGGCGCCGGTCGGCGTGGTGTCTTCGGCGCTCGTGAAGTAGCGGCCAAGCACGGGCGGCGCGTCGAAGCACGCGAAGAAGCTCGCGCTCACGGCGCCCACGGTCATCTCGTGGGCATCGGTGCCGACGCCGATGGCGAGCTCGCGCGTGGTGAATTCGGCGGTGCGGTCGAACGACGTGGTCCAGCGGGTCAGGTCGGCGAAGCGGGCGTACTGCACACCGCCGTTCTTGAACTCCTTGCCGCGGTACATGTTCGCCAGGTAGACCCGGTGCACGCGCTCCGGCGACTGGAGCAGCGGCGGAGGCCGGAGCAGCAGCCGGTCGACGACCGAGAACATGGCTGCATTGGCGCCGATGCCGAGGGCGAGGGTGAGGATGACACCAAGGGTGAAGCCGGGGCGGCTCTTGAGGCCGCGAACGGCATAGCGGAGGTCCTGCGCGAAGGCTTCCCAGCGAGCGGGGAGCATCATTTGTGAGATGCGGAGGGTCAGGAAAGGGTTGCGGGTGTTGCCACTCCCCATGGAGTCACTCGATCTTTGGGGCCATGCGCACACCCCTTGGCATCCTCTTGAGTGTCACGCTCTGCGTCGCTGCGGCGGCGCGCGCCCAGCGTCCCGCGGCCGGCGTCCCCGACACCTCCCCCTTCCGTCCGCTGGAGCTGACCACGCCCAACGAGTTTCGCGGCGCGTCGGGACTGCCGGGGCCGGCGTACTGGCAGCAGCGGGCCGACTATACGATCCGCGCGTCGCTCGATACGGCGACGCACACGATCACGGGCGAGGAAACGATCCGTTACAGCAACAACTCTCCCGACACACTGCGCTTCCTCTGGCTGCAGCTCGACATGAACGCCGGCTCGCCCGACTCGCGCTTCGCCACGCTCGCCAATCCGCGGGCGCGGCAGGAGCCGGGGTTCCGCGCCGGCGCGACGATCGAGCGCGTGACGGCGTTGCGAGCGGCCGCCGCCGGCGCGCGCCCGGCTGCCGCTCCGCTCACCTGGCGCGTCAACAGCACGATGATGCGGGTCGACCTCGACCGGCCACTGCCGCCGCATGGCGTCCTCTCGTTCGTCGTCGCGTGGCACCATCAGGTTCCATTGCGCGGGCGGACCGGACGGGAGCACTTCACGACCGGCTGGCTGTACCAGGTGGCCCAGTGGTACCCGCGGCTCGCCGTGTACGACGACACGCGCGGCTGGAACACCGATCAATACATCGGCTCGAGCGAGTTCTATCTCGAGTACGGCGACTTCGACGTGACGCTGACTGTCCCGGCGGGGTACACGCTCGCCGCCACCGGCACGCTGCGCAATCCGCTCGAGGTGTTCCCGGCCACGATCCGTGCGCGGCTCGCGGCGGCGCAGCACGCCGACACGATCGTGCACATCATCGCCGCGAACGAGGTCGGCACGCCGGCCCTCATGCCGCCCCGCGCCGGCGCCACGCGCACCTGGCACTTCACCGCCAGCAACCTGCGCGACTTCGCGTGGGGGACGGCGCCGAATTTTCTCTGGGACGCGACGAGCTGGGACGGCATCCTGATGCAGGCGTTCTACCCGCCCACCGTCTCCGACGTCTGGAAGACCGCGGCGGACATGAACCGCCACGCGGTGATGATCCATTCGCGGTGGTTCCATTACCCGTGGCCGACGGCGATCAGCGTCGAGGGACCGGTCGGCGGGATGGAATACCCGATGATCACCTTCGACAACGCCGAGAACGAGAAGGAGCTCTACTACACCCTGGCGCACGAACACGGCCACGAGTGGTTCCCGATGATGGTCGGGTCGGACGAGCGACTGTATCCGTGGATGGACGAAGGGTTCAACACCTTCATCGACTGGTTCAGCTTCCGCTCCCGCTACCCGACGGACACCGCGCGGATTCAGTCACTCGAATTCGGCTCGATGAAGGCCTATCAGGCGTTCCTGCAGAATTATCGCGGCGTTGAATCGCCGATCATGGAGTCGCAGGACCGCTCACCGAACGGCCTGATGAGCGGGTGGAATGCCTACGGGAAGCCGGCGGTGGCGCTGCACTTCCTGCGCGAGGAGGTCGTCGACTCCAACGCCTTCGACGACGCGTTCCGCGAGTACGTGCGGCGCTGGGTGTTCAAGCACCCGCAGCCCGCCGACTTCTTCCGCACCATGGACAATGCACTGGGCGAGGACCTGTCGTGGTTCTGGCGTTCCTGGTTCCTGCGGTCAGATCACTTGGACCAGGCGATCGATTCGGTGGTGCAGCGGGACTCGGGGACGCAGACGCTGACGCGCGTGTTCCTGTCGAGCCGGCTCGAGATGGTGGCACCGGTCGAGCTGCGGCTCAGCGGCGCGGACAGCTCGACGCGCACGGTAAAGCTGCCGGTCGAGACGTGGTTGCGGGGCTCGCGCACCGTCTGGACGACGATTACGCCAACAGCCGCGAAGCCGATCAAAATTGAGATTGACCCGAGAAGCGTCGCCCCGGATGTGGACCGGAGCAATAACGACTGGAAGGTGCCCTGAAAGGCGTTGTCGGTCGTCGATCATCGGTAGTTGCCTCAACCGACGACCGACGACTGACGACGCCTCACCGAAGACGCTTCAGCTCCGCCTCCGCCGCGATGAAGCCAAACGCGGGCCAGCCGCCGGACTGCACCGCCCGTTCAAACCACCGCTTTGCTGCCGCCGTGTCGCCGCGCAGCAGCAACCAGTTGCCGAGACCGTAGCTCAACGTGGCGAGCGCGATGTCCGCTGTGTCGGCCGGCGTGACGACCTGGTCCGGTCCGATTTGTCCTCGATAGAGGCGCAGCCGCACGTCGTAGAAATTGCCGCCCCGAGGACCGGCGCTGTTGCGGTCGAGCACGCCCTGAGCCTCGGCACGGCGGCCGGCCCGCATCAGGGACATCCAGGACCAGTCGATCGAGCCTGCGCGTTCCCCTGAATCCGGCGCCAGCGGAAGGGCGTGTGCGAACGCCGCGGCCGCGCCCGTGAAATCTCCGGTCACGTACTTCACGATGCCGAGGTGGTACCAGCAGCCGTACAGCGTCGAATCGAGTTTCAGGCCGTGCTCGAGATCGGCGCGCGCGCTGTCGAGCTGGCGCACCGAGAGGTAGCGGTGCCCGCGCCAGCGGTACAGGATGCCGGAGTCGGGTGCGATCGCGATGCCGCGACTGAAGGTGGCGATCGCTTCGCGGTAGCGCCGGATCGCCGACTGCGCGAGGCCCATCTGGATGATGCGGTGCACGTCCTGCGGCGCCGCGGCCAGCGCGGACTCCGCGCGCGCAACGCCGCCGGTGTCGGGTTGCGAGACGTACGTGACCCCGGCGGGAGAGTGGTACTCGGGATTCTGACTCGCGGCAGGCGCGAACGAACAGACAACGAACAGTGCGGTAAGAAACAGCGAGCGGATGCCGAACAAAAAGGGGCTCCGGAAACGGGGCCCCTTAATGTGACGCGCTCGGTTGATCTGCGTAATAGCTGACAGCCGAAAGCTGACGGCTGATAGCGTCGTTCAGTCTACATACGCCCAGAGCAGCTCCAGGCTCTTCGCGTCGAGAGCTGCCAGATCGTCGATCCGATACAGATCGCCCGCCACGTCCCGGATCAGCAGTCCACCGCCCGGCAGGGGACGCGGCCACTCGTCGAGCCGCGTCTGGAAGGTGCGAGCCCCCTGCTGCGTGACGACGCGCCAGGTGCGGATCTCCACTTCTTCGTCGATCTCCGTGACGGCGGTGATCACGAACACGAACCCCGCCGCGTCGAGTGCCGCCTGCAGCGCCGCCCGCGACTCAGCGTCCAACGCCACGGGCTCGGCGACCAGTGCGAACTCGCGGTCGCCGTCATCGCGCAGCGAAATGAACCGTTCCGGCTCGGACCAGGGGAACGCCCGCCGCACCCGCACGACGCGCTCCTCCTCGCCGCGGGTGGCCCACAGTTGGCCGTCCGCGTGCCGCGAGAGACGGAGCACGGTGCTCGGGTTGCTCTCCTGCTTTCTGACGACTGTTGCCTGCATATGCCCTCCTCGCAAATGCGTTATCGGTTGTCGGTCATCGGTAAAGGCGTTGTCATGCCTTCACCGACAACCGAGAACCGACGACCGACAACGCCTCACGCCAATTGCAGCTGCATCTCATGCAATCTCCGATACCGCCCATCGTGCTGCGCCAGGAGCTCGCGATGCGTCCCCGACTCCACCAGCCGCCCGTCCTCGATGACGAACAGGCGGGAGGCGCGGCGCAGCGTCGACAGCCGGTGTGCGATGGCGAACACCGTCCGTCCGGCGATGAGGCGGTCCAGCGCCTGCTGGATCTCCCGCTCCGTTTCCGTATCCACACTCGACGTCGCCTCGTCGAGAATGAGAATCCGCGGATCGTGCAGGATCGCCCGCGCGATCGACACGCGCTGGCGCTCCCCGCCCGAGAGGGTATGCCCCCGCTCCCCCACGACGGTGTCGTACCCGTGCGGCAGCTTGCACACAAAGTCGTGGGCGTTCGCCGCCTGCGCGGCCGCGATCACGGCCTTGAGCGACGCCTCCGGCAGACCGTAGCGGATGTTCTCCAGCACCGTCCCGTGAAACAGGTACGGATCCTGGAGCACCATCCCGATCTGGCGCCGGTAATGCCCCGTCTCGAGCTCCCGGACATCCACGCCGTCGATACGCACGGCGCCGCCCGTGACGTCGTAGAAGCGCGCGATCAGGTTCACGATCGTGCTCTTCCCGCCCCCCGACGATCCCACGAGGCCGATCAACTCCCCGGGGAGGACGTCGAACGACACGCCCTTGAGGACCTGGCGCACGCCGTCGTACGCGAACGTCACGCGATCGAATGTGACCCGGCCGCGCATCGGCTCGAGCTGCAGCGGCTGCGCGCCGTCCTGCACCTCGGGCTCGGTGTCCATCACCTCGAAGATCCGGTGCGCCGAGGTGGTGGCGCGATTCATGGTGCGGGCGATCTGCCCGATCACCTCGATCGGGGCGATGAACATCGTCGTGTACAACAGGAACGAAATGAACGTCCCGGTCGACAGGGCCGTGCCGTGCCCCAGCAGCCGCGGCACGGCGATCACCCAGACCAGCACCGTCGTCACCTGCACCGCCAGCGTCAGCAGCGGCCAGAACGTGGTCCACACCCGGTGCAGGCGGTTCACTTCCTCGGTCACGTCTTCGCTGAACGTCGCGAAGCGCTCGATTTCGCGGTCTTCCTGGTTGAACGCCTTCACCACCCGGATCCCCGGGATCGTATCCGACAGCACGTCGGTCATGCGCGACCATTTGCGCCACGCCCGCAGGAAGCGCCGGTTCAACGCCTCGCCGTGCCGGTAGATGAGCCAGCACAGCACCGGCACCGGCAGCGTCATCACAAGCCCGAGCCGCCAGTCGAGCGTCAAGAGCACCGCCGACAATCCCGCGAGCATCACGACCGAAAGCGACACGTCGACCACGCCGAACGCCACGAAGTCCCATAGCCGGTCGGTGTCCGACGACACGCGCGTGATCAGGCTGCCCGTCTTCTTGCGCGAGAAAAACGAGAGGCTGAGCCGCTGGATGTGCTCGTACAACTCGGCCCGCAGATCGCGCGCGACCCATTCCCCGAGAATCGCCATCAGCCGGAGGCGCACGATCGCCGCCCCCGACTTGATCAGGTACACGAGCGCCATCGACGCGACCGCGATCGCGGCGATCATTCCCGCCCGTGTCACCGGGACGATCCCCTCCTGCGCGGGCCGGATCACGCGGTCGATCAGGTACCCCGCGAGGTACGGCGGCACGAGGCTCACGAGCGTGATCAGGGCGGCGGCCGCCATGCCGACGCCAAGCCGGCGCCGGTATGGCAGGAGGTAACCGAGCAGGCGGCGGATCACCGCCACGCCCTGCCCCGCCACGAGGGCCTGGGCTTCGCGCACCGGACGCGCGACGGCGTCGGCGTACTCACCATCGCTGTCCGAGGGCGCGACCCGGCGCCCCTCGAGCGCTTCCTCGAGGACGAACTTCAGATTCTCGAAGGCGCGCCGCTGGCGATGGCTGTAGCGCACTACGACGAGCGCCGCATCGCCGGGACGCCCCAGCACCGTCAACGTCGTGGCCGAAAGCCCGGGGGCCTCGACCACCGCCTGCACCCGTGAGCGCCACACGCTCTCGACTTCCCAGCGCTCACCCGAGCGGCGCGCGGTAGCGAGATGCGTGGGACCGAGCAACGCCCACGTCTCCGCCAGCCGATGGGTGTGATCGAGGTCGGCCAGGGCGTAGAGCTGCACTGGCGCGCCCTCCCACAGCGCCTCCACCTGCCTGCGCAGCTCCACGGGGAGCCGGGTCGGCTGCTCGAGGTAGCGCTCGACGATCGCTCTGTTGTGCTGCTGAACCTGGGTTTCCATCTGCGTGATCCTCGAGGTGATAGCAAACGAAACGGCCTTTCGGGTTCTCGCGGAGCACCCGAAAGGCCGGATCACACAATGGAATCGCGGACTTCTAGGGTGCTCGTCTCCTCGACTGGTCCGGGGCGGACGCAAAACGCCCACCGATCTGCACGATCAGCGCGGTCCGGACGGCAAACATCCGGGCCCACCGAGGCGCGCAGGGAAGAGCGGTGTGCGAGTACATGGTCGAGAAGAAACCCTCAGGAAATTGGGTGTTCGTGGCTACTGAACGCAAAGTAAGAAGCCGCCCCACGTGGGGCAAGGGCGGTTCGTCAGGAAGGCGTGGAGCCGGGGAGTCGCCGTTTTCCGGAGAGCAGTTGTTGCACGAACTCCTGGCCGCGGCCGAGCTGGGCCACGCGTTGGGCAAGCTCGGAGATGCGGTCGTGCACGTCGCTCGAATCGCTTGAATCACGGGAGCCGAGCGACGACGCCAGCCGGTCTTCCAGCTGGTTCAGACGGGTGCGCGCCCGCCACCAGGCGGCGCCGAACAGCACGGCACCTGCCAAGGCTGCACCGAAAACAGTGAAGAACACGGCTTCGTCGTCCATGCGCATATGGTGAGAATCGGGAGTATTGACCGTACGCACGCGCTCCCGCCGGGTTTCAACAGGTTTCTTGTCATCACCGGGGACGGGCTCTAGACTCCTGTTCGCACCACAGGAGAGCATTTTATCGCTTCGATCGACGCTGGTCCGCCGGCGCAGCTGGTGGCGGCGATCCACGCCAACGACGCTGGACTCGTCCACGACGTGCTGGAACGCTACCCCGAGCTCAGGCCGAAGCTCAACGACACGATGCCCGGCCTGCATTTCGGCGCAACGCCGCTGCTCGCCGCCGTGCCCTTCACCAATCGCGACATGATCGACGCTCTGCTCCAGGCCGGGGCCGACATCAACCAGAAGAGCCACTGGTGGGCGGGCGGTTTCGGCGTGCTGGACGACGACCGCGGCATGGCGTCGTTCCTGATCGAGCGCGGCGCCCGTGTGGACGTCCACGCCGCGGCGAAGCTCGGCATGATGGACGTGCTCGAACGCCTGGTGCAGGACGACGAGGGCGTCGTGCACGCGCGCGGCGGCGACGGACAAACGCCGCTGCACGTCGCTCAGACTGTCGCGGTCGCCGAGTGGCTGCTGAACCACGGCGCCGACATCGACGCGCGCGACGTCGACCACGAGTCGACGCCGGCGCAGTACATGATCCGCGACCGTCAGGCGGTCGCCCGTTTTCTCATCTCTCGCGGTTGCTCAAGCGACATCCTGATGGCGGCGGCGCTCGGCAACCTGGCGCTGGTGCGCACGCACCTCGAGGCCGATCCCGGGTGCATCCGCATGTTCGTCGCCGATGAGTGGTTCCCCAAGCGCGATCCGCGAGCCGGCGGCTGCATCTACATCTGGACGCTGGGACAGCTCGCTACGCCGCACAGCGTGGCGCGGGAATTCGGTCACGTGGAGGTGTTCCAGTTCCTGATGGATCGCACTCCGGAGGAGTTGAAGCTCGCACTAGCCTGCGACCTGGGAGACGACGCCACCTTCCGGCAGCTGCTCGCGGCGCGTCCCCACCTCGCCGAGTCGCTCTCCGGGGAAGACAAGAAGCACCTGGTGCGCGCCGCCCAGAGCAACAACACGAACGCGGTGCGGCTCCTGCTCGCAGCCGGATGGCCGGTCGTGGTGCGCGGGGAGCACGGCGGCACGCCGCTGCACTGGGCCGCCTGGCACGGCAACACGGCGATGGTGCGCGAGATCCTGCGCTACAACCCGCCGCTCGACCTGCGCGGCGACGACCACGACCTCCCGGCTCTCGGCTGGGCGTTGCACGGGTCGGAGCACGGCTGGCACCGCAAGACAGGCGACTACCCTGGAGTCGTAGACGCGCTGCTCAGCGCGGGAGCGAAGCTTCCGGAGAGCGAGTTCGAGGTGAGTGAGGCGGTGCGGCGGGTGATTGAAAAGCAGCGCGAGAAAGCGTAATCGGTTATCGGTTATCGGTTATCGGTTATCGGTAACGACTCTACCGACTACCGATGAGCGATAACGCTTTTATCACTTACTGCGAATCGCTCTCCCCAAGCTGCCCAGTGAGGAGCTCGGACACGACGCGATGCGCGCCGTACACCTTATCGAGCGCCGCCTGGATCGCGCGCACGTCCACCATCACGTTGCGGCCGCGCTCGGGCAGATAGATGTAGTCGCGCACCAGCGCGTCGATGTTACGGTCGAAGTTGAGCCCCACGAGCCGCAGATCCTTCGTAACAACCGGAGAGCCGGAGTTGCCGCCGTAGGTGTCCGCCGTCGACACGAAATCGAGCGGTGTGCCGAGGTCGAGTCCGGCAGGCGGCGTGCGCCAGCGATAGGGCAGGTCCCAATCGGTGCCGGGCCCCGCCGCGCGGAAGCGATCGTACATCCCGTAGAACGTCGTGAACGGCGGCGCCTCAGTGCCGTTGTAGGCGTACCCCGTCACCACCCCGTCGGCGACGCGCGGCGAGAAGGTGCCGTCGGGAGGGACGCTGCGGCCGTACACGGCGAATCGCGCACGACCGAGCTCGCTCGCCAGCTCACGCTCTGATGTCGACACGCGGGTGAGCTCGGCCTGAAACGCCCGCCACGCGGGCAACAGCCCCGTCACGAGCGTGACGGCGGGATCATCGGCCGGCAATCCCGCCGCAAGCGCCTGCGCGGCTCTGGCGGAATCTTCGAGCACGGAGTGGTCGAGCAAGCTGCGGGCAGCGGCCTCGGGCGAGGACTGCCCGGCGAGGACCGCTTTCGACAACGCGTGGTTGGGTCCGTAGGCAGTCACGATGTCGTTCAGCTCGAGCGTCACGAACGCGAGCTCCAGCTCCCGCGGCATGGTGCCGACCTGCGCTGCACGGCGACTGAAGACCTGGGCTGAGTCATGTGACGCGCCGATGATCTGGGCCGCGTTCAAGGCGCGCTGGACCAGTACCGATCCGGCGAAGGAATTCCCGAAGAACGCGAACGCGCGATACGGCGCCGCCAGCGCCGTCTTCTGCTTCTCCAGATCCGCGAGCTGCTGCAACAGCCGGCCGTAGCGGTCTTTGAGTTCCTTCCGCGCCGCCAGACTGTCGCGCAAATCCTGCTCGGCGCGCCGCCGCCGCGCGAGAATGGCCGAATCGAGCAGCGCGCCGTAGCGGCCCTGCGAGGATTTCAGGCTGTTCGATACTCCGAACATCCAGTCTCGCACGTCGAGGGAATCGCCTTTGGCGCGATGCCCACTGTAGTAGGCGTGCAGCGCGTCGAGGCGCGACGAGAGGAACGCCACCTGCGCCGGTACGCTCACCGCACGCTCGTAGTCGAGCTGCGACATCGCCTTGAGCCGTGACGTCGAGCCGGGATTGCCGATCACGAACACCGCATCGCCGGACTGCACACCGTCCTTCCCCCAAGTGAACCAGTTGGGGGTTTCGAACGGCTTGCCGTCCGGGCCGTACACGCGCAGCACCGAGAAGTCGAGG
>DATLVL010000146.1:0-5746 GCA_035577525.1 Gemmatimonadales bacterium
CGTCCGGCGCGGACGTCAATCGATCGAGCAGGCCGTCGAAGAACGCCCGGCTGCGCTCGTCGGTCGGATACCTGGCGGGCGGGAGGCCGACGTTCGCCACGAGCACACCGACCGGATCGAGTCCCGGCTCGGTGCGCTGCAGCGCCAGAAAGCTGCGGATCATCAATCCGGCGCCGATCAAGAGGATTACGGAGAGCGCGACCTCGAAGCCGATGAGGGTGCGCAGTGCCCGGAGTTGGCTCGGGCGGCTGGCGCCGCGGCCGCCTTCAACCAGGACAACGCTGAGTGACCCGCGCGAAGCGCGCAGCGCCGGGGCCAGTCCGAAACCGATCCCCGCAAGCAGGGAGACGGCCGCCGTGAACGCGACGGCACGCCAGTCGATCGTGATCGCGTCGGCGCGCGGCACGAATCCGCTCCCGATCGTGCGCAGCACGGCGAGCCCCCAGAGCGCGAGCAGCGTGCCTACGGCTCCACCGGTGCAGGCCACGAGGACGTGCTCGGTGAGGAGCTGGCGGACGAGACGACGGTGACTCGCGCCCAGCGCCACCCGGACCGCGAGCTCGCGTGCGCGGCGGGCGCCGGCGGCGAGGGCGAGCGCGGCGACGTTGACGCAGGCGAGGAGCAGGACGAACGCGACCGCCGCGATGAGGGCGACGATCGTGGGGCGCGCACTGGCGACCCCACCACTCTCTGCGAGCGGGATCAGGCGGACATCGACGCCGCGATTACTCGCCGGATACTCGGTCTCGAGCTGGCGTGCGAGCGCGTGCATTCCGTCCTGCGCGATCGCCACGCTGATGCCGGGACGCAGCCGGCCGACCGCAATCAGGCCCGGGTGATTTTCGCGGTTGAGCATGTCGGCGTCGATGAACGGACCGATCGGTACCCAGACGTCTGGTCCTCCGGCGAACCGCAAGAAGGCCGGCATGACCCCGACAACCAGGTACGGGTTTCCATCCAGCAGGATCTGCCGGCCCAGGACTCCGGAATCCGCACCAAACCGGCTCCGCCACAAGCCCGCGCTCAGGATCACTTCCCGCTCCGAGCCCGGCCGGTCCTCGCCATCGAGGAACGAGCGACCGAGCGCAGGCCGAACACCCAGGACGTGCAACAGATTGGCCGAGGTCATCGCGACGGCGAGCCGCTCCGGTGCGCTCACGCCGGTGAGGTTCATGTTGCGGTAGCGATCGTAGATCGCCATGTCGGAGAAGACGCCGTTGCGTTGCCGCCAATCGAGGTAGTCGGGGTAGGCCACCACCATGTACGGCAGGTCTTTGGTCGCTTCCGCGAGCAGCACGAGTTGATCGGGCGCCTGGTAGGGCAGGGGCCGCAGCAGGACGCCGTCGGCGACGCTGAAGATCGCGGTGTTGGCGCCGATGCCGAGCGCGAGCGTGAGCACCGCGACCGCCGTGAACCCGGGCCGCGCGGCGCTCTGGCGGATTGCGTACTTGAGATCCTGGAGCAGGGTGTCCATGTGTTCCTCGAAATGCGTCATCGGTTATCGGTCATCGGTACCGGTGACGTCCCTATTCAGTCCGCAACGCCACCACCGGATCCACCCGTGTCGCGCGCAGTGCCGGCAGGTAGCTGGCCACGAGCGCGACAAGGACGAGCAGCAACGCGATCGTCACGAAGGTGAGCGGGTCGGTGCTGCTCAGGCCGAACAGCATGTTCTTCATCACGCGCGTCACGCCGAACGCCGCCACGAGACCGATCACCACGCCCGCGAGCGCGAGCCGCAGCCCCTGCACCAGAACGAGCCCCAGGACCTCACGGGAGTCGGCACCGAGCGCGAGGCGCACGCCGAGCTCGCGGGAGCGCTGCGACACGGTGTAGCTCATGACGCCGTATAAGCCGATCGACGCCAGCGTCATCGCCAGCAGCGAAAAGCCGATCAACAGCGTCATCGCGAAACGGCGCTGGCCGGTGGAGCTCTCGATCAGCTGCTCCATCGTGTTCACGTTCGCGAGCGGCAGCTCCGGATCGACCGAGCGTACAGCCGCACGAATGCTGGGGAGCGTCGCCATGGGGTCGCCCGCGGTGCGCACGACGTACCCGAGGAACGGCAGGCCGTTTTGCGCCAGCGGGAAGTAGACCTGGACGCGTTTCTGCGCATCGAGGCCTTCGTGCGCCAGGTGTCCCACCACGCCGACCACCTGGATCCACTGGATCGACGAGTCGGTGAGATTATTGAAGGTGATGCGCTTGCCGATGGCATCGCTGTGCGGCCAGTAGCGGTGCACCAGCTCCTCGTCCACGATGCACACCGCC
This sequence comes from Gemmatimonadales bacterium, assembly GCA_035577525.1. Classification (GTDB taxonomy): domain Bacteria; phylum Gemmatimonadota; class Gemmatimonadetes; order Gemmatimonadales; family GWC2-71-9; genus DASTHG01. Next base: position 2,272 of record DATLVL010000146.1, read on the forward strand.
GGCGCGCCGGCGCGGTCCGCCGCCGTGAACTGCCGGCCGGCGAGCAGCGGGGCGCGCATCGTGGCGAAGTACGTCGGCGTGATGAGCCGCATGTCGCCCCAGGGACTCGGCGTGTTGGCCGGGACCTGGTAGCCCTCAACGTTGAAGCTGGCCGTCGACCAGTTGCCGCCGAACGGGATGTTGCTGGTGCCGCCGGCACTCACGACGCCGGGCGTCGTGTTGAGCGCCTCGTTGATACGCAGCAGCACCTGATCGCGCACCGTGTCGTTCGGGTACTTGGCCTGCGGCAGCGACACGTTGAACACCAGCAGGTTGTTGGGCTGGAATCCCGGATCGACACCCACCACGCGCGCGAAGCTCCGGATCAGGAGACCCGCCCCGATCAGGAGCGTGACGGCGAGGGCCACCGTGGAAATGACGAGCCCGCGCCGCAGGGCGAGGCTCGAGCGGTGCCCCACCGAGCGTCCCCCTTCCTTCAGCGATTCATGCAGATCGGTGCGCGCCATCTGCAGCGCCGGGGCGAGTCCGAAGAGCAACCCGGTGGCGAGCGAGACGAGGAGGGCGAACCAGAGGACCCGGATATCGACGCCGACGTGCGCCGTCGCTGGGAGATTGCCGCCGTTGAGCGACAGCAGGGCGGGGACACCCCACAGGGCGAGCGCGACCCCGACGACCCCGCCGGTGAGCGCCAGCACGACGCTCTCGGTCAGGAGGTAGCGTATCAGCCGCCGTGGCGACGCCCCGAGCGCCACGCGCACCGCGATGTCGCGCGCCTTCGCCGCCGTGCGGGCCAATTGCAGATTGGCCACGTTGGCGCAGGCGATCAGCAGCACGAAGGCGACGGCGCCGAGCAGGATCAGGAGACCGGAGCGCACGCCGCGCGACGCTTCGTCGGCGAGGGCGGTCACTTTAAGGTCCCAGTCGGGCGAGTAGCTCTGGGTGTAGGTGGTGCGCAGCTGCACTGCCAGCGTGTGCAGCTCGGACTGCGCGCGCTCCAGCGTCACACCCGGCGTGAGCCGGCCGATGAACGGCAGGAACTCGTTGGTGCGGCGGTTGTCGGCGAACTGGTCCGGCGTGAACACGATCGGCGTGAACAGATCGGTACGCTGCGAGAAGAAGTCGCGGAAACTCGCCGGCATCACGCCGACGATCTGGTAGTCCTGGTTGTCGAGCGTCACCTTGCGTCCCACTGCGCTCTTGTCGCCGCCGAAGTGGCTCTGCCAGTATCCCCACGTCAGCACGACGACGTGATCTTTCCCGGCTTCCGCTTCGTCGGGTTGCAGTGTCCGCCCCATCGCCGCGGGTACGCCCAGCGTGGTGAAATACTGCCCGCTCACCTTCGACACGTTGACGCGTTCCGGCTCGGCGCCTCCGGTCAGATTCATGGCGACGCCGTTTTCCACCGCGGCGCTGCTGAACAGATCGGTCCGGGCCGAGTAGTCGCGGAACCCCGGCACCGAGACCGGCGCGCGCAGGTTGTTGAGCGTGGGATAGAAGTGGTTCACCGTGACGAGCTGGGCCGGCTCGCGATACGGCAGCGGCGCAAGCAACACGCCGTTGACGACGGAGAAGATCGCGGTGTTCGCGCCGATGCCGAGCGCCAGCGTGACCACGGCGACGAGGGTGAAGCCGGGGCTGGCCCGCAGCGAGCGCACGGCGTGGCGGAGGTCCTGGAGCAGAGTGTCCATTTGTGATCCTCGAATGCGTCGTCGGTAATCGGTCATCGGTAGAAGCTGTTACCGACAACCGACAACCGATGACGTCCTATTTCACCACCCACCCATCCTTCAGCTGAATCACCCGATTCCCGTAGCCGGCGTTCACCTCGGAATGCGTCACCTGCACGATCGTCGTGCCGTTGCTATTGAGCTTCTTGAACAGCTCCATGATCTCGCGGCCCTGCTCGGAATGGAGATTGCCGGTGGGCTCGTCGGCGAGCAGCAGCGACGGCTTGTGAATCACCGCGCGCGCCACGGCAACGAGCTGCTGCTGGCCACCGGAGAGCTGCCGCGGATACAGGTCCTTTTTCGCCACCATGCCGAAGCGGTCGAGCGTGTCCGCCACGATCGCCTGCCGCTCGCCCTTCTTGATGTCCCGGTAGGACAGGGGAATGTCGAGATTCTCGGCGACGGTGAGGTCGTCGAGCAGGTGATACTGCTGGAACACGAAGCCGACGTACTGCTTGTGCAGCGCCACGCGGTCCTTCGGTTTCATCTTGTGGACCGCGTGCTCGTGCAGCGTGTACTCGCCGGTCCACTCACCGTCCAGCATGCCGAGGATGGCCAGCAGCGTCGATTTCCCGGCGCCCGAAGGGCCCATGACGGTGACGAACTCGCCCTGCTGCAGTTCGAGCGAGATCTGGCGCAGCACGAAGACTTTGCCGCCGCCCTGGGGATAGGCTTTGTCGAGGTTGCGGAGTTGGATCATGCTATTGATGCCTCAACGCCATGGCCGGATCGACCGCCGCCGCGCGTCGGGCCGGGAGATAGCTTGCGGCGAGGGCGACGGCGCCGAGGAGCACGGCGATCGAGGCCAGGGTGACGGGATCGGTGGGCTGTACGCCAAGCAGCTGATGACGCAGCAATTGTGCGACGCCGAGCGCGGCGGCGGCGCCGATTCCGAGACCGAGTGCCGTCATCCGGGCTCCCTGGCCGAGAATCAGTCCGGTGATCTCGCGCCGGCCGGCCCCCAGCGCGCCACGAATGCCGATCTCGCGCGTGCGCTGTGCGACGCCGTGTGACATCACGCCGTAGATCCCCATCGCCGCCAGCACCAGGGCCAGCCCGCCGAACGCCGCGAGCAGCCACGCCACCGCCCGCTGCACGAACACTGCGGCGCCGGTGAACTCCTCGAGCGTCTGTGGATCGAGGAACGGCACCGTCGGATCGACGGCGGCGAACTGCCGCCGCACGGGCTCCACGAGATCGAGCGCTGGGACCGCCGTGCGCACCACGAGCGCGACGCCGCCGGCGTACAGCTGGGAGAGCGGGAAGAAGACGAAGGGCGTCGGGGGCTCGTCGAGACTGTGATAGAGGCCGGTTGCGACAACACCGACCACGGTGTTGGTCGCGCCGCCGATGCCGACGTGCCGGCCGATCGGATCGAGTCCCCGCCAGAAGCGATCCACGAACGCCTGATTCACCACGACCACCGGGAGACCACCGGCGCGGTCGGTGGCGTCGAACTCGCGGCCGGCGACGAGCCGGGTGCCCATGGTGCGGAAATAGCCCGCGCCCACGCGATTCGTCTGGATCGACATGTTCTCACCCGGCTGCGGCGTGTACCCCTCGACCGCAGCCGCATCCGAGTTGTGGCCGCCGAATCCAAGCGGAATGTTCGCTGCGACCGCCGCCGAGCGCACGCCGGGGAGTGCCGCGATGCGGCTGCGCAGCTCCTCGTACAACGCGAGCGCCCGTGGCGTCGAGTAGCCGGCGAGCTGCATGTCGGTGCCGACGAGGAGCACGTGGGCCGGATC
>DATLVL010000147.1:0-3086 GCA_035577525.1 Gemmatimonadales bacterium
AGGGTCGAGTCGCCTTCGCTGACGTAGGTGTAGCTGTCGCTCGAGAAATCGCAGCTGTTGATGTTGGTGCGCGCCAGGGTGTAGCCGATTCCCCGGTCGGTGTTGTAATAGGCTTGCAGCAGCTCGTCCTGCGCCGCCGTGGGCAACTTGGCGAACGTTTCCGCGGATGCGTCCGTCAGTGCGCCGCCGATCCCGATCATGGTCTGGAAAGTCTTCTGCGGATCGACGAACACGTAGACCCGCCCCTCGGACGTCGGCTCCTGCGCCGCGAACGCCAGCGTATCGGTGGGCGTCAGGCGCAGCGTGGAGCTGTCGGCGGTGGTGTAGACGACGGCGCGCTTGCCGGCGGCCGTCCACTCGGTGCGGGGCGCGGTGTTCGCGCACCCCATGAGGAGCAGGACGGAGCCGAGGCTCGCGAGCAGGGTGTTACGACTTGGGGGCAGCGGGCTTGGCAGCATAAATGAACTCGTAGTAGTCGCGCATTTTGAGGCCGGTCGCGGCCTCTTCGTCCGTGATGATCGTCGCGTCCCGGTGCAGCTGCAGCGCACTGGCCGTCACCATACTGGTGACCGGTCCTTCGACCGTCTGGGCGACCGCTTTGGCCTTGCCCTTGCCGCTGGCCACGAGGACGAGCCGCTTGGCGTCGAGAATCGTCCCCACGCCCATGGTGATCGCGTAGACGGGAACATCCTCGCGGCGATCGAAGAAACGGGCATTATCGTCGATCGTCTGTTTCGACAGCGTCTTGAGCCGCGTGCGCGAGGAGAGCGAGCTGGTCGGCTCGTTGAACGCGATGTGGCCGTCCGAGCCGATGCCGAGGATCTGGAGGTCGATGCCGCCGCATTCGGCGATGCGGTTCTCGTACCACTGGCAGAAGGCGGGGTAGTTGCTGGTCGTCCCCGAGGGGATATTGATGTTCTGCGGCGGAATATTGACGTGCTGGAAGAAGTGCTCGTGCATGAAATAGTGGTAGCTCTGCGGATGGCGCGCCGGCAGCCCCACGTACTCGTCGAGGTTGAACGTCGTCACCCGGGAAAAGTCGAGCTGTTGTTCCTTATGGAGCCGCACCAGCTCCTGGTACAGGCCGAGCGGTGTCGATCCGGTGGCCATGCCGAGCACGGCGTTGGGTTTGGTATTGAGCACTTCGGCGACCAGCTGCGCCGCGGCTTTGCTCATCGCTTGATAGTCGCGGTGGATGATGACTTCCACGAACGGCCTCCAGTGGGCGCGAGGGGCGGAACAATGGTAATCGTGTTTCCGCGGGCGAGACAGTACAATCCCTGCGCATGATCAACGTCGGTCTGGTCGGGTTCGGGTTTGCCGGCAAGGTATTCCACGCCCCCGTCATCGGGGCAGTTGACGGACTGCGTCTGACGACCATCGTCCAGCGCAGCGGGGCGCCGCACGCGCCCCCGGCCGGGGTCGAATTCGTCCGTTCCGTCGATGCGCTGCTCGACCGCGCCGTCGATCTGGTCGTCATCGCCACGCCCAACGAGTCCCATTCCCCGATCGCCCGGCAGTGTCTTTCGGCCGGGCGTCATGTCGTCATCGACAAGCCGTTCGCGACGACTCGGGCGGAAGCGGAGGGGCTCATCGGGCTGGCGCGGCGCCAGGCCAGAGTCCTCTCCGTGTACCACAACCGCCGTTATGTCGGGGATTTCGTCACGCTGCAGCAGCTCGTGGCGCGGGGGGCGCTGGGGCGCGTGGCGGCGTTCGAGTCCCATTTCGACCGCTTCCGCCCCGAGCTGCGACCTGGCGCGTGGCGCGAACAGGCGCTGCCCGGCTCAGGGGTGTGGTTCGACCTGGGCCCGCACCTGCTCGATCAGGCGCTCGTCCTGTTCGGCACGCCGCAGGCGATCTCGGCCGATATCCGGATCGAACGCCCGGGAGCCCAGGCCGACGATGCCTTCGACGTCACGCTGCACTATCCCGCGATGCGGGCGCTGCTCAGGGCGTCGATGCTGTCCGCCGCGCCGGGGCCGACGTTCGCGGTGCACGGCACGGGCGGCTCGTTCGTAAAGTTTGGAGCCGATCCACAGGAGGCGGCGTTGCGCGCGGGGCACACCCCCGACGAGCCGAATTGGGATGCCGAAGACCCCGCGACGTTCGGCACGCTGACGACTGCGGCTGGAACGACGCGCATTCCGACCACGCCGTCGAGCTTCACGCACTACTACGAGAATGTGCGCGACGCCATTCTCGGACAGGCGCCGCTCGCGGTGACGCCGGCCCAGGCGCTCGACGTGATGCGTGGCCTGGAGCTCGCCGTGACGAGCAATCGGCAGCGCCGTGTCGTGCCGTGGGAGAGTCACGAGCCCCAGCGCGGGTAACGCGTTCCAGACAATCCAGCCGTGTGAGATTCCTCACGTCCTGATCGGTCGGTTACAAGCAAGCCTTCCGCGTCTGACCCGAACCATCGGCAACTGATCGTCGCACCACATGTTCCGCTGTCGCGTGATGCGGCGCACGGCTGCATGCGATCGAAATCGCGACTATTACGCCCGCGCCCTTTCTTACACGACAGAGGTTTGTGATGCGTATTTCAATCGTCCTTCTGGGCCTGGTGTCCACGCCGTTTGTCGTGGCCGCCGCTCAGAACGGCTCGGCGGCGGTAAAGGATCCCGCGCAGTGCGCGGTCGCCGACGCGAACCGCTCTTCTCAATCTTGGTCGCACGGCCAGAAGTCCGATCCACAGGGTCGGCCGCGGACTGGGTGCTCCCCGGTCGCGCCGGGTGGCGGCACCACCGGGGATCCGCCGCCGGATACGACGCCGACGCCGCCCCCGCCCCCGCCGCCGCCTCCTCCGCCGCCGCCCCCGCCTCCAGGGTCGGTGTCGATCGACGGCACGGTCTACAACGAGAGCACCTGGGGTGCCTTGCAGGGCTGGACCGTCACGATTTCCGGCCCCGTCAACAGCAGCACCGTCACGGATGCCACCGGGCACTACCTCTTTTCGGGAATTCCCGCGGGGACCTACACCGTCTGCGAGGAAGTCCAGACCGGGTGGACGCAGTCGTCGCCCACCATGCCCGCCGCGTGCGGGTCGGGGAAGGGCTACAACTTCTCACTCACCGCGGGTGGGAGCG
>DATLVL010000148.1:0-2058 GCA_035577525.1 Gemmatimonadales bacterium
GTAGGGCGCAAGGCCCTGGCGCACCGCAGCTGCGGCGTCGGGGTGCACGAGCACGCACAGCAGCGCGCCACCCGGGGCGAGCGACTCGCCGAGCTCCCGCAGCCTCGCGTCGGGGACGCCGGTGTCGCGCGCCCCCCACACGCCGCCGCCGAGCATGCCGAGGAGCGCGCCGCCTACGGGGCCGCCCAGCAGCATGCCGGCGACGAACCCGATCGTCCCGCCGGCCACCACGCCTTCGCCGGCCGCGACCTGGTGCGTCTGGCGCAGATCCACGCGGCCGCGTTCGGATTTCGTGACCACGGCCGCGTCGAGGACGTGCGGCTTCAACCCGCCAAGCGCGCCGAGCGCACGGTCCGCCTCCGCTTGCGAGGCGCATGAGACGACGACGAGCCGAGCCGGATCCGCCACGCCGCCCAGGGTCCCACCGCCGCCGGGCCGGGCACGGGTGCCGGCCTCTCGACCGCCGACGTGGGCGCCTGCTGTGAGCCCGGCTCGGCGGCCCAGAGAATCAGGACAGGATGGCAGGCATGTCGACTCAGCTCGCAGTGGCGTTCGCGCTCACCTCGCTCGTGGGCATGCTGATGTTTCTGCACGGCATCTCCGTGAACCTCCTCCAGCGGAGGACCGTCCGGTGTCGCAGCTGTGGGGGCATCGCGGGCCGTACCTGCCACTGCGATCGCAACCGCTGATCCCGTCCAAAAAGAAGGAGCCCCGGACGCATCGGCATCGGGGGCTCCGGACGTGCGGGTCAGGCGTGGAGGCTCACTCCATCTGCTTGCCCCCGTAGACCGCAAGGGCATAGATGATGAGGATGTCGAGCGTGATGACGATCAGCGCCCAGAACGGGTACGCCTGCACGGACGAGAAGTGCCCGATCAGGTTCAGGCCGGCGATGAAGATGCCGAACCAGCGCGCGAACCCCGATCCGCTGAACACGCCCATGGCGGCGACGATGAGAAGCACGCCGATGATGAGCGTGATCCAGGCCCAGGTGCGCAGGTCGCTGAACACGTAGTGCGCGTTGGCGGTGTAGAAGCTCGACTTCGACAGCCCCACGATGCCGTCGATGATGCTGAGAACGCCGGCGAGCCCGAGCATGGTCGCCGCGAAGAGCAGCCAACCGAAGCCCTTCTCCTCGAACTCGAGCGCGTCGTCACGGGTGACGGTAGCCACTGATTCCTCCTTGAGACAGGTCAGCAAGACCTTGGCAGCACACTGTTCGCCCGCCCAGGCTGCGTTCCTTCGCATCGCCGGGGCGCCCGTGCGAAGCGGGACGGGGTGTGCACCTCCTCTCCGGTCGTTTCACCCTCTTATGACGAAGACCGGCGGCCGGCGCAGGACGACGCTGGCGGAAGAGAGAGGAGAACGAATGTCTTCTGCCCCGACCGCACCGTCCGGCTTCTCGAACGAGCAGGTCGTCCAGCTGCTCGACCTGCTCGAGGGAGCCGACAGCGTCGAGCTGAAGCTGACGGTGCCGGAGCCGCACCAGCGCTCGACCGTGGCGGCGCTCGATCTCGATCCACTCGACGCGCAGATCCGCCAGGTCTTCTTCTTCGACACGCCCGAGCTCGACCTCGACGCCCACGGCGTCGTCGTCCGGGCGAGACGAATCCAGGGCAAGGGCGGCGACTCGATCGTCAAGCTGCGTCCGGTCGTCCCGAGCGAGCTGCCCGACGACTTGCGTCACTCCGGCGCATTCCGCGTCGAGGTGGACGCGCTTCCGGGTGGGTTCGTCTGCTCCGGAACCCTCAAAGGCACCCCCACCGCGGACGAAGTGCGGCGCGCTGCCAACGGGAAGCTCCCCGTGCGGAAGCTCTTCTCGAAAGAGCAGCGGCAGCTGTTCGCTGCACACGCGCCGCAGGGGATCGCGCTCGACGATCTCGCCATCCTCGGGCCGATCTTCGTCCTCAAGCTGCGCCTGACGCCGCCGGGCTTCGGACGCAAGCTCGTGGCCGAGATCTGGATCTACCCGGACGGATCCCGCATCCTCGAGCTGTCGACCCGCGCGGCGACGAACGAGACGTTCCAGGTCGCCGCCGAAGCACGTGCCTTCCTCGT
>DATLVL010000149.1:0-7200 GCA_035577525.1 Gemmatimonadales bacterium
CGGCGATTCTCGCCCGGGTGCTGGGCGCCGGCCCGATCGCTACGGGACTCGTGTGGGCCATCGTGGGAGCGCCGGTGCTCGCGGCGGAGTGCTGGGTGGCGGTGCGGCTGTTAGGGCCGGTGCTGGAGAGGCTGGAGCCGAGTGGAGTCAAATAAAAGCAAATGTCGAATGTCCAATATGTCTTTGACTCAACAAGTAACCGACCAATCCACCGACGCCTCGCCTTTACACCGCGTGCACTTCAACAGCGTCGGCTTGCCGTTGAACTCCTGGCGCTCGTTGCAGGAGGGGCAGACGGCGTAGGTCTGGGTGACCGAGTCCTTAGTGCCGCCCAGGGTGGGGCGCATGACGCCGGTGCGGACGACGATGCTCCAGTGGTCGGGTGGGGTGAGGCGCACCTGCAGGTCGGCGCGGGAGAGGCGGATGCGCCGCTCGTGCACGTCGAGTACGACGTGCTCAGCGGTTTCTTCGACGATCGGGTACCAGGCACCGCGACGGAGGACGTCCGCTACGGAATCGAGACAGCGGGCCCAGCCCTTGGACGCCATTGGACCACCAAGATAGCCCGAGGTGCTATTTTGCGGTATGCGCGAACTCGGTCGCCTCGTTCGTCTGCAGATTCAACGCACCACCTTGAAGACCGGCGTGAAGCCGGAGCGGCGCTACGATCCCGCGCCGATCCTCACGGTCGACCGCCTCGCCCTGTCCCCCGATGGGGTGATGGGCGCCGCTGACGGCGGCTGGCTCGTCGACGTGCACCACCGCGCCCATCCCGCCACCAAGAACGACGATGGCCTGCACGGCATCTCCGTCGGCTTCACCGGCCATTACGACGCGATGCGCGACAAGTTCGGCCCCCACCTCGTCACCGGGTGCGCCGGCGAGAACCTCATCGCCGAAACGCCGGGCCGCTTCTCCTTCGACGACGTCGCCGGCGGACTGGCGATCATCGGCGCCGACGGCCAGGAGCGCGCCCGCTTGCAGGTGCTGCAGGTGGCGCATCCCTGCCGCCCGTTCACCGGGTGGGCGCTGGGCGGCACGGTCGAGAGCGCGGTGCTGAAAGAGCACCTGCAGTTTCTCGACGACGGGATGCGGGGGTTTTACTGCAGTGCGGAGGGGGCGGGAGTTGTCGAGATAGGGGATATGCTGGTAGCCATCTGAAAAACAAAATGTCCAATGCAGAATGCTCAATGTCCAATGATCATTGAACAGTGATCATTGGACATTGGACATTGTTCAGCTCAATTCATCCCACGCCAAAATCGCCGAGTTGTGGCAGCGGTCGCACGTCAGCCGCTTCGAGTCCGCCCCAAACGCCTGGCGGTGGCGGCAGGCGGGGCAGACGGCGTAGGTGAGCGGGAAGATGCGGCCGATGCGCTCGATGAGGCGCGGCTCGCAGCGCACGATCGTCCAGCGCTCGGGGGGCTGGTAGCGGATCTCGAGCAGCCGGCGGTCGACGGGGACGTTGCGGCGGTTGACGTCGAGCACCACGATGTTGCTCGACGACATGCGTACCACCGCATACCAGGCGCCGCGCCGCAGAGTATGGGCGCCGGCGGGACCCACGCGAGCCCAGCCTTTCGGCTGGAGGCGGGTGGGCGTAATTCGCAGGGCTTCCATCGCGCTCGTCATCCCTCTGATGCTACACCGGGGCCGCGGGCGGCGGCGTGACAGCTGTCACACAACGGGCGTGAGGTTTCGACTCACCCGCACTCGCTGAAGCCGCACACGTGACATTTGACACACCCTTCGGCGAACGCAAGCTGCGAGCCGCAATCCGGGCAGGTGCCGATGAAATCCTGGCCCTGATCCGGGGCGGAAAGCGCCGCTTCCCCGCGCCCGCCGGTCACGATGTCGGCCGGACGCAACGCTTCGCGCGCAGGTGTAGCGGAAGTGCCTAGGAGGTCCTGCTGCACCCCCTGCTTCTCCTGCAACCACTTCTCGATCGCGATGCCGATCGCGTCGGGCACGGACAGCACCTTGCTCGGCCCCAACCCGACGACGCGGTCGGAGGAGATGCCGCGCACCTGGCGGTGCACCTCGGCGAGCGGGATGCCGGAGCGCAGCGCGAGCGAAATGAGCCGGCCGATCGCTTCGACGTCGGCCATGATCGGCGCGCCCGCCTTGCCGAGCGACATGAAGATCTCGAACGGCTGGCCTTTGTCGTCCTCGGTGATCGTGACGTACATCGTGCCGAGCGGGGTGTCGATGCGCCGCGTGGTACCGCGCAGCAGGTCGGGGCGGCTGCGCTTGGTGCGCCGCTGCAGGTTCTCGCTCTCGACCTCGTGCAGCGCGACGCGCGTGCGCTCGAGCTCCGCCTCGAGCTCGGCGACGTGCCCGAGCGCCTCGGCGAGCTGCCGCGCGGGATCGGCCGCGGGCGCCGTGCCCGACTGCTCCTGCACCTTTTTCGCCGTCGACCCGGTCGACAGCACCTGCATCTCGCGCGCGCCGTCGCGGTAGACGGTGACGCCCTTGCAGTCCAGCTGGAACGCCAGGCGGTAGATCTGCTCGACGTCCTCCTCGGTCGCGTCGTGCGGGAAGTTGCACGTCTTGGAAATCGCCGAGTCGGTGAACGCCTGGAACCCCGCCTGCATGCGGATGTGCCACTCCGGCGAGACGTCGTGCGCCGTGACGAACACGCGCTGCCACTTGGCCGGCACTTCGTCGAAGTGGATGTGGCCGCTCTCGGCGATGCGCTGCATCAGCGCCTCCGAGTACCACCCTTCCTGCCTGGCGAGCGCCACGAACGCTTCGTTCACGTCGGGCATCAGCACGCCCGCCTGGTTGCGCATGAACGCGACCGCGAACAGCGGCTCGATCCCCGAGCTGCAGCCCGCGATGATCGAGATCGTCCCGGTGGGGGCGACGGTGGTGAGGTTGCAGTTGCGCAAGGCGCGCTCGGGGCGGATGCGCGCTCCCGTGGCGTCGCGCGCGCAGGTGGCGTCGGGGCCCCAGATCGAGCGCGGCCACTCCGGGAACACGCCGCGCGTCTCAGCCAGCTTCTCCGAGGCGACCTTCGACTCCTCGTCGACAAAACTCATGAGCTCGAGGCCGAGCTTCACACCCTCATCGGAGTTGTAGGATAGCCCGAGCTGCACGAGCAGATCGGCCCACCCCATGATCCCGAGACCGATGCGGCGGATGCGCTTCGCCAGATCGTCGATCTCCGAGAGCGGATACTTGTTCGCATCGATCACGTTGTCGAGGAAGTGGGTGCAGAGGTGCACCGCGGTGCGCAGCCGGTCCCAGTCGACCTGGCCGTCCTTCACGAACAACCCGACGTTGATCGAGCCGAGGTTGCACACGTCGTAGGAGAGCAGCGGCTGCTCGCCGCAGGGGTTCGTCGCCTCGTAGCTGCCCAGCGCCGGCACCGGGTTGTACTGGTTGGCGCGGTCGATGAAGAACACGCCGGGCTCGCCCGTCTTCCAGGCGCCGTGCACGATCTTCCTGAACACTTCGCGGGCGTCGAGCTGGCCTACCGGCTGTTTGGTGCGGGGGTGGATCAGGTCGTAGGAGCGCCCCTCGGCCACCGCGTCCATGAACGCGTCGGTGACCGCCACCGAGATGTTGAAGTTCGTCACCTGGGTGAGGTCGTCCTTGCAGGTGATGAACTCGAGGATGTCGGGGTGATCGACGCGCAGGATGCCCATGTTGGCGCCGCGCCGCGTACCGCCCTGCTTCACGACGTCGGTCGACGCGTCGTACAACTTCATGAACGAGACGGGACCGGAGGCGACGCCCATGGTGGAGCGCACCACGTCGTTCTGGGGGCGCAGGCGGCTGAACGCGAAGCCGGTGCCGCCGCCCGACTGGTGCACCAGCGCCATGGCGCGCAGCGTGTCGTAGATGCCGCTCTTGCCGTTGGAGAGGGCGTCGTCCACGGGAAGGACGAAGCACGCCGACAGCTGGCCCAGCGGACGGCCGGCGTTCATTAGAGTCGGCGAGTTGGGCATCCAGACGCGCGTCGCCATCAGCTCGAAGAACGCTTCGGCGAGCGCTTCGACGGCCTTGTCGGAAGCCCCGTACGTCTTGTCGGGAGCGGCGATGGTACGCGCCACGCGCCAGAACAGGTCTTCGGCCCGCTCCACCGGCTTGCCCTGGTCATCCTTCACGAGGTAGCGGCGCTCGAGGACGGTGAGCGCGTTGGCGCTGAGGTCGAGCGTTCCCTTGTGGTGTGTAGTCATGAGAGGCAGACCCTCTGTGGTTGCAATGGTCGCCGGGCACGCTTCCAAAGTCCGATGCCTGATGACTGACGTCAGACGGCTGACATCAGACCTCAGCGATCAACCCACGACCCAGTGTGCACTGAACGAACGCGACCGCGGATCTTCTGAAGACGCGGAAGGGCAAGGTAGGGGTGTGATCTTGCCCGGGCAAGTTTTTCATCTAGTCCCGTCGCTTCGCCGATTCTCGAGTTTCCACATCACAAACCTGTTCTGGCGGCGGGAAAGTTCCCGGCGCGATGTCGCTCCGCCTCCGTTACATAATGCTGCCACGTCTCCCGTATGCGCCCGCGCAGCGTGTCGTCCACCGGCCGGACCACGCGCGCCGGCACACCCATCACGAGCGAGCCGGGCGGCACCACCATCCCTTCCCGCACCACCGCCCCCGCCGCCACCACGCTCCCCGTCCCGATGCGTACCCCGTTCAGCAGAATGCTCCCCATCCCGACCAGACATTCGTCTTCCACGACGCAGCCGTGCAGAATGGCACGGTGCCCCACGCCGACCCGCGCGCCGATCAGTGCGGGGAGGCCGGCGTCGACGTGCACGATGCTGCCGTCCTGGATGTTGGTCTGGGCACCGATCACGATGCGGTCCATGTCGCCGCGCAGCACGCAGCCGTACCACACGCTCGCCTCGGCTTCCAGCGTGACGTCGCCCATCACCCACGCACCGGGTGCGATGAACGCCCGGGGATCGATCCGCATTACTGGCGCGACGGCAGGATCTGTTGCTGGGTCCAGGCGTCGACCGGCTCGCCGTTCTTCTGGGCCGGCGTCCATTTCAGCTGCTTGGCGAACTCGAGGGCCAGCGAGGTGAACGCGGTGTCGTTGGAGGCCGTCAGCACGCGCGCGTCGACGGTGGAGCCGTCCTGGGAGACGTGCACCAGCAGGATCACGAGGCGCGGTGTATCGGTCGTGCCGGCGGGGAGCGGCACACGCGGCGCCGAGAGCGGGGCGGGACGGGTGTCGAAGCAGGAGCCATCGCGGTTGTACGTCGGCCCGTAGGTGTCGCAGGTGACCGCCCCGCCGCCCGCGGGGTTCGAGCCGCCGCCGCCCACGACCGTGGGGCGCTGCAGCTCGATCGTCACCGAGGTCATGCTGCCGGGGTTGATCAGGACCGACCGTTCGAGCGGCCGCCATCCGTCGGCCTGCACGGCGAGCTTATGCGTCCCCGGCGGCAGCTCGAGCGAAGTGCCCTTCACCGGCAGCCGGTCCACCGTCACGGCCGCCCCGTCGGGAATCGTGCCGAGCAGCACCAGGCGCCCCGGCGTGCCGGGGGCGACGGTGGAGCCGCCGCGCGTCGCCGAATCGCCGTCGGTGTGCAAGCCCGAGTCGGCCCGCGGGGCGGCGCTGTCTGCGAGCTGCGTGGTGTCGTGCACCGCCGTCACCGAATCGGGGGCGACGCCGTGCGCGAAGATCAGTCCCTTCTTGTAGGCGAAGTACCCGCCGCCGCCCAGGACCCCGCCCACCACGAGCACCCAGATGAGCAGCGCCGCCAGGGTGGAGCGCTCCTTGCGCGCCCCGGGGAGCGGCGGCAGCCCGGCGTTGGCGCTGATCCGCGGCAACGGCGTCGTGGGCGCAGTCGAGAGCTTGGGGAACGCGAGCGACGGGATGGCGCGCGTCTGCGCCGAGGTGATGCCGGTGGCGACGTACCCCGCCCCGCTCTCGAGCACTTCCGCCAGGTCGTCGGCGGTCTGGAAGCGTTCGTCGGGCAGCTTCGCCATCATCTTCTTCACGATCTCGAACAGGTCGATCTGGTCCTGCGTCTCGAGCGGCGGGACCGGCAGCGGCTCCATGATGTGCTTGTAGCCGATCGAGAACGAATCTTCGCCGTCGTACGGCACCATGCCGGTGAGGCACTGATACGCAACCACGCCGAGCGAGTAGATGTCGCTCGTTCCCTTGAGCTCCTGGGCGCGCGCCTGCTCCGGGCTCATGTAGTGCGGCGTGCCGATCGCCATCCCGGTGCCGGTGAGCTTCGAGGTGGTGCCGGCCTTGGCGATGCCGAAGTCGGCCACCATCGCCTGTCCGTGCTCGTCGAACATGATATTGTCGGGCTTGATGTCGCGGTGCACGGTACCGTTGGTGCGATAGGCGTAGGCAAGGGCGCGCGCGACCTGGACGAGGATCTGGCGGATCTCTTGCGGCGGCAGCGCGCCGCGCGAGGCGAGCAGCGCCGACAGCGGCTTGCCGCGCAGGTATTTCATCGTGAAGTACGTCACCCGCCCCGATTTTCCGACGCGGTAGATCGGCACGATGTTGGGGTGTTCGAGCTTCGCCGCCGTGCGCGCCTCACGCATGAAGCGCTCCACGAACTCCTTGTCGAACGACAGCGAGAACGGCAGGACCTTCAGCGCGACTTCGCGATCGAGCAGGCGCTCTTTGGCGTGAAACACGATCGCCATGCCGCCGCGGCCCAGCTCCTTCAGGATCTCGTATTCGTCCTTCAGCTCGGCGCGGACCAGGTCGGTTTCGGAGGGCTCTTCGGGGGCGGCGCTGGCGAGCGGGACCGACGTGGAAAGATCGGCGCCGCAAGTCTTACAGAACTTGAAGGCTTCGTCGTTTTGGGCGCCGCAGTGAGGACAGTACAATCCCGATAAGTTATGGAATCGCGCGCGAGCGTGTCAACTTACTGGCTGGAAACAACCTGCAGTGACTGTCGTTGGACGACGCGACGTGACGACGCGGGATCGGTGAGCGTCAACGTCAGCACGTACGTTCCGGTCGGGACGTCCTTCAAACTGATGCCGCGATGCACCCGCGTCACCGCACCGTCGGCGGTGGCGTCGAAGGCGAGCAGCGCCGGCGCGCGGCGCCCGCCGAACCGGGTCACGGCCAGGTCGAACGAGTGCCAGAACAGGTGCACGGGGCTCGTCTTGCCGCAGTACCAGCCCGAGAACTCCTCGAGCACGCCGTCGCTCCAGTCGAGGATCCGCCAGAGGCGCTCGATGGCGTCGGCGTCGTAGCTCGCGTGC
>DATLVL010000150.1:0-3030 GCA_035577525.1 Gemmatimonadales bacterium
GAGATCCAGGGCGTCGGGTACAAGGCCGAGGTCAAACCGTTCGGCGTGCAGCTCGTGGTGGGTTACTCGCACCCCGTGCCGTATCACGCGCCGAAGGGGATCAAGATCTCGGTCGACAACAACACGCAGGTGAGGGTGGAAGGCGTCGACAAGGAGCTCGTGGGCCAGGTGGCGGCCGAGCTGCGCAGTGTCCGTCCGCCCGAGCCGTATAAGGGAAAGGGGATCCGCTACGTGGGCGAGCAGGTCCGGCGTAAGGCCGGCAAGACCGCCCAGGCGGCCAAGTAACCGATGCGCGCCATTCGCAAGATCAAGACGCAAGCTGACCGCCGCGCGCGGCGCCACCTGCGGGTCCGCAAGCGGGTGCGCGGTACGGCCGCGCGGCCGCGGCTCGTGGTGTTCCGCTCGTCGAAGCACATCTATGCCCAGGTGGTCGACGACGACAAGGGCGTGACGCTGGTGGGTGCGGCCGACACGAGCGAGGGCATCCAGGTCGAGGGCAGCGGCAAGACGGCCAAGAGCCACGCGGTGGGCCGGCTCATCGCCGCCAAGGCGAAAGAGAAGGGGATCGCCAAGGTGGTGTTCGACCGCGGCGGCTACCAGTACCACGGGCGCGTCAAGGCAGTCGCCGACGGCGCGCGTAAAGGCGGATTGGAGCTTTAAATGCTGAACGAGACGGAGCCGGGCGCACAGGCGCCCGAGACGACGACCACGCCGGAGGCCCCGACCGCCAGCGCCGAACAACCGCCAACGCCGCCACCCACCGAGCATCACCGCCGCGGCGGTGGCGGTGGGCGCGGTGGTCGCGGGCGGGGCGGTCGCGGAGGACGGGGCGGCGGGCGGGACGGCGGCGACCGGCAGCGCGATAGCGACGGCATTGTCGAAAACGTCATCGCCATCAACCGCGTGGCCAAGGTCGTCAAAGGTGGCCGGCGCTTCAGCTTCAACGCCCTCGTCGCCGTGGGCGACGGGCACGGGCACGTAGGTGTCGCCACCGGCAAGGCGAACGAGGTGAGTGAAGCCGTGCGCAAGGCGGTCGAAGCGGCGCGGCGCCGCATGGCCGAGGTTCCGCTCACGGGCGGGACGATTCCGCACGAGATCGTGGGCGATCACGGCGCCGGCCGGGTGCTGTTGAAGCCGGCGGCGAGCGGCACGGGCGTGATCGCGGGCGGCCCGGTGCGCGCGGTGCTCGAGTGCGCCGGCGTGCGCGACATTCTCACCAAGAGCCTCGGCTCCACCAACCCGCACAACATGGTGCGCGCCACGATGAACGGGCTCTCCCGCCTGACTACGGCGCGGCGCGTCGCGAAGGAGCGGGGCGTCGAGCTCGAGGAGATCCACTACAAGTCCCGGCAGGAGGCGGCGCATGGGTAGGCTTCCCCCGACGCGGAAACACCGCAAACGCGTCCGCGGTACCGATCCGGTACTGCCGCCCGTAGGCAAAAGCAAGCTCGAGGTGCGGCAGACCCGCTCGGGCTCCGGGAAACCGGCCCGCGTGAAACGCACGCTCGAAGCGCTCGGATTGAAGCACCACCAGGATGTGGTGGTGCACAGCGACCACCCCGCGTTGCGCGGGATGTTGTATCAGGTGCGTCACCTCGTAAAGGTGACGCCGGTGAAGGGGTAGGCGATGGCCAAGGCGAAAGCGAAGGCGAACGCGAAGGCGCGAGCCAAGCCGAAGAAGAAGGCGACGGCGAAGGCGAAGCCGCGCGCCAAGGCGCGGCCGAAAGCGAAAGCGGAGGAGCAGGTCGTCCAGCTGACGCTGGGCCTGCTGCGGCCGCCCGCCGGTTCGACGCGGCCGCGGCTGCGCGTCGGGCGGGGCCCGGGGTCGGGCGTCGGCAAGACGTCGGGACGAGGCATGAAGGGTGAAAAGGCCCGCTCGGGCGGCGGCCGCCGGCCCGGCTTCGAGGGCGGCCAGATGCCGTTGATTCGCCGCATCCCCAAGCGCGGCTTCACCAACCCGTTCAAGCAGGATGCGCAGGTCGTGAACGTGCGCCATCTCGGGTTGCTCGCCGAGGGCGCCGAAGTGACGCCGGAGACGCTGTTCGGCGCGGGGCTGGTGCGCCGCCCCGATACGCCGATCAAGCTGCTCGGCATGGGTGACGTGAAACGCCGCTTCGTGGTCAAGGGCGTCGGCGTGTCGGGCTCGGCGCGCCAGAAGATCGAGGCGGCAGGGGGCGTCATCGAAGGAGTCAGCGCGTGACCGCACCGAAGATCCCCAATCTGTTCAAGGTACCGGAGCTGAAGGAGAAGATCCTCTTCACGGTCCTGTGCCTCCTGGTGTACCGCATCGGGGCGCACATCGCGACGCCCGGTGTGAACTTGCAGGCGCTGGCGGATTACGCGAACCAGTCCCGCGGCACGCTGTTCGGACTGTACGATCTCTTCTCCGGCGGGGCACTGGGGCGGGCCAGCGTGTTCGCGCTCGGCATCATGCCCTACATCTCGGCGAGCATCGTGTTCCAGCTTGCCGGTCCGGTGTTCCCGATCATCGAGAAGATGCAGCGCGACGAGGAAGGCCGGAAAACACTGACGCAGTGGACCCGGTACCTCACGGTCGTGCTGTGTCTGTTCCAGGCCTACGGGTACGCGCTGTTCGTGGAGACCCAGATCCCGGGCGCGGTCGCCGCGACGGGATTCGGATTCCGATTGACCACGGTGCTGACGCTGACCACCGGTGGCGTGTTCGTCATGTGGCTGGCGGAGCAGATCACCGAGCGCGGTCTGGGGAACGGCCAGAGCCTCATGATCTTCTTCTCGATCGTAGAGCGGATCTGGCCGGAAACGATCCGCACCTTCGAGGCGCTGTCGGCCGGTTCGCTGCGGATCGGTGTCTTGGCGTTCATCCTCATCATGATGGTGTTCGTCGTGGCGGGGACCGTCGCGGTGACGGTGGCGACGCGCCGCATCCCGATCCAGATCCCGCGCAAGGTCATGGGCCGGGGGCGCATCCGCGAGGGGCAGAAGACGTTCATCCCGATCCGGCTGATCACCGCCGGCGTGATGCCCATCATCTTCGCGCAGACGATCATC
>DATLVL010000151.1:0-3654 GCA_035577525.1 Gemmatimonadales bacterium
CCGCTGCCGCTGCCCACCCGACATCTCGCCCAGCGTGGCGTCGAGCCTACGCCCTAGCCCGTAGCTCGTGAGCGCAGATTGTCCGGCAGCGGCAGGGAGCCCCCGGGCGGTGGCGACCAGCATGGCGAGGTCCCCCACGACGGTCGAGAGCGGGACGCCGAGGCGTTGTGGCAGATACCCGAGGTGACGCCGGGCACGCAACGGATCGGCGACGACGTCTCGTCCTCCGATCGCAGCCGAGCCCCCATCGGGATGGAGCGCGCCCGCGAGGATTCGCAGCGTCGTGGATTTCCCGGCCCCATTCGGTCCCACGAGGGCGACGATCTCCCCCGGGGCAACGGTGAGGGTGAAGGGCGCCAGCGCCACCTGGGTGCCGAAGCACTTCGTCACTTCGTGCAGCTCGATCACACGAGCCTCCCACGGCGCCGGCCGACAATCAGCGCGACAGTTGCGCCCGCGAACAGAAGGGCACTCGCGGCTCGCTGCGTTCCCGTACCACCGAGCTGGGCGGCGGGAGCCGCCGGGAGCTCGCGCAACGCGGCGAATCGCGGCGGCAGCGCGCGGGGACAGGAATCGACCGCCGCGGCCGTGGCGAACACCGGGAACGTGCGCTCGGCCCACCCGAGCGCATGGGCAGCCGGGCTATCCAGCAGCGGCCGCAAGCTCTCGCGCGACAAGGCCAGCTCCGCGAGCGGTGACGACGCGTCGTGCGGCGTGTCGAGCACGCCGTCTCCGTCCAGGTCGTAGCCGTCGCGTGCCGCGCTCCAGTAATTCCCCCGCCCCGCGTGGCAAAGCGTGTAGGCACCGGCTGCTCCGCCGCCCGAAGCGTCGAACGTGTTGCCGATGAGCGCGTTCCCCGTCACCGTCGTCTGCTCGCTGTTGGCGAACAGCTCGAGGCCGAGCCAGTTGGCCGCCACGAGATTGTCGGCAAACGTGCCGCGGATCACGTTGTCGAAGAACGCGCCGATGCCGTTGCCGACGAAGGTGTTCCCCTGAACCGTCGGCTCGGTGGCGGTTTGCAGGACCAGGCCGTAGGAACGGGTGCCGGCGTTCCAGGCGAACACATTGTCGGTGATCGCGACATTGCGGGAATTCATGATCACGGCGCCGGCGGCGTTGTCGGTGAAGACATTGTGCTCGAAGCGGTTCACATGACTGAACATGTAGTGCAGCCCGAACCGCACGTGCGAGACGTGGTTGTCGCGCACCACCACGCTGTCGGTATAGGAGAAATAGATCCCGTCGCGCACGTGGGCGATGCGATTGCCCTCCGCGAGGATCGCGCGGCTGTAGTAGAACGAAATGCCGTCGCCGCGGTCGCCTTCGCGGTCGGCGGCATATCCCGTGATATCGAGCCGGCGCAGCACGACGTCCCGCGCCTGATCCACGTACACGCCGAACAGCGTGTTGCGGATCGTCAGATCCTCGAGCATCACCGAATCGGCGGCGACCCGCACGCCGGCGTCGTAGCGGTCGGGGCTGTGACCCGAATTCTCGATGATGAGCCCCCGCACGATCGACCCCCGTGCGTGCACGACAAGCACGGTTCCGTTCCCGTCGCCCCGCAGCACCGCCCCCGGGGCGCCGAGCAGCACCGTCCGGTGCGTCAGCACGAGCGGGCCCGGATGGATGCCGGGGCCGAGTCGCACCGTATCGGTCGACCCGGCGACCGCGAGCGCGAGGACGACAGCAAGAAAAGTCATGCGCGCATCGTGCGGCGGGCGTCGAGCACCAGGACGGCCAGCAGGGATGCGGCGGCGCCGAGCAGCAGGAACGACCCGATACCGGGGAAACTGTAAATGTCGAAGTTGGCGAGATGCTGATGGCCGAACAGCGGCGGCGTGAACGGTGCCACCTTGATCGGCGCTTCCGGGTTCAGGTGGTGCCCGTAGCTATGCATCCGGTACCAGAACGTGCCGAAGGAAAAGAGCGAGAAGTACATCAACAGCACCACGAGATCGACGAGGTCGCGGACGCGGGCGAACAACACGGTGCGCAGGGAGAGCAGAAAAAAGACGCCCAATGCGAACGGAATGAACTTCATCTCCACGAAGTCGGCCGCGGCGATGTCGCGCATCCCGATGTAGTGGTTCAGGATATTGATGCCCTCGAGATCGGCGCCGTTCGACCCGCCGACCAGTTTGTAGCTGAAGATCGAGAGCCGTAAGCCTTCGGGGAACTGGTTCGCGAGCATCGTGATGCGCCACAGCGGAAACAGCGCGGCGATCGGCAGCAGGACTCCCGCCCCGAGCACGGCGAGCCGTGCCCGGGGGGAGAGGACCTGGTCGAGCCACTTGGTGAGCGGCATGATTACCGGCCCACCGGTCCGGCGGGTGTGGTCGTCGACGCGGCGGCCGCGGCCCCGCGCGGCTTCACCAGCAGATAGCCCTGCATCTCCTGGTGCATCGCCGAGCAGAAGTTGGTGCAGTAGAAGGGGTACACGCCCGCCTTCGTCGCGCGGAACGCGACCGTCTTCAACTCGCCGGGGTCCATGACGATGTTGATGTTGTAGAGCGCGATCCCGAAGCCGTGGATCATATCGCGCTCCTGCTCGCCGTTGGTCACGTGGATGATCACCGAGTCGCCCTGATTCACTTCGATCGCGCTGGGCGAGAAGTAGGAGCGAATCGCGTACAGCTTGACTTCAACGATGTTGCCGCGCCGCGTCACTTTGGCGTCACTCGCGGCCCAGATCGCGTTGGGGTCGTGGTTGTCCGCCTTGGGGTAGACCTCGATCGGGTGGAGCAACGTCGCCGGCGCGATCTGCGCGAAGTGCGGCTCGGGCTCGGTGAACGCTTCGGACAGCATCGACATGCCGGTGCCGGTGATGTCGATCAGCTCGCTCGATTCTGGCTCGGAGGGGCCGATGTTCAGATGCTGGCCCTTCGACATCTTGTTCATCGAGACGAGATACTTGCCGTACGGATGGCGCGTGTCGCCCCCCGCGACCACGAGGTGGCCGACGGCGTAGTGCACGGGGATCTTGGCCACGACGAGGGCGGAGTCGTGCCCGTCGAAGGGGCCGAGTTTCCACTTGGCGATCGCCGATTCGACGTACAGCGACGTGTAGGCGTAGCCCTGGTCGTCGAACTGGGTGTGCAGCGGCCCCAACCCAACCGGCACTTCGGCGACGCGCACCGACTCGAAGCGCAGCACCGGAATGCCGGCCTCGTTGCCGATCGTGTCGTTCTTCGCCGCCGCCTGCTGGAACTTGGCGAAGTCGAACACGGTCACGTACGGCGCCAGCTTGCCGTTGCACACGACGTAGCGGCCGTCGGGCGAGAAATCGGCGCCGTGCGGACTCTTGGCGCAGGGAACGAGGTACATCGAACCGGGGATGTCCTTCGGTTCGAGGACCCGCACGCCGCCCACCATCTTGCCTTTCCCGGCAGTGGCGGCAGCGGTGGCCTGCTTCCAGTTCACGAACACGAGGTAGTCGCGGTCCTTCTGGCTGGCGGTGACTTCGAGGCGGCCGGTCGCTTCCTCGGTGTTATATGACGTCCACACCACCCAGTCATGCGATGCTTCGCGGCCGGTCGACGCCAGGTCCCAATCGAACGGCGGCGTCATGATCTGCCACGCCAGGCTCATCGTCCCGGTGGCGCTGTCGATCTTGATGCCGCTCACGACGCCGTGGTATTTCGTGGCGTAGTC
>DATLVL010000152.1:0-6440 GCA_035577525.1 Gemmatimonadales bacterium
GTTGCGCGGACCGCTCGGGAAGGCACTCGCCCAGTGGATCGGCGGCTGGTCCCATAACGAGGCGAAGTGGATCGAGGCCAAGATGCGTGAGTCCGGTGGGGGCTCGACCGGGGAGGTCGAGCAGCTGCGCTCCGAGGTCGACGAGCTGCGCGGGCAGCTCGCCGAGGTACAGGAGCGCCTCGACTTCGCCGAGCGGATGCTCGCCAAGACGCGGGAGGCGGAGCGCCTCCCGCCGGTGCGCTAGCCGTGGATATCGAAGGCATTCTCGCGATCATCTTCCTGTTTGGCGGGGGTGCGATGGTCGCGCTGGGGTTTTCCCCGGTGGGCAAGGCGGTGGCCGACCGTATTCGCGGCAAACATGCGCTGCCCGATATCGAGGATCTGCGATCCGAGATCGCCGATGCGCGCGATGCGCACGGCACGGAGCTGGAGCAGGTCCGCCAGGAGGTTGCGGAGCTGGCCGAGCGGCTCGATTTCGCCGAGCGGATGCTGGCTCAGCAGCGCGAAGCCCCGCGCGTGGGTCCGGGAGGAGAGCGGTGAGCAACGAAGAAGCGGTCGTCACCGTCGTTTTCCTCGCTGGAGCCTTCGTCGTGCTGCGGCCGCTCGCCGCAGCACTTGCGAAGCGTATCGGCGGGGACGCGCGCGCGTCCCGCACGCCCGAAGTCGACGACGCGGTGCAGTCCGATCTGCAGCGGCTGCGCGAGGACGTCGATCAACTGGCGGAGCGCGTCGACTTCGCCGAGCGGCTGCTTTCCAAGCAGCGCGAAACGCCTCGCGTCGGGCCCGGAGGCTAGCGTCATGGATCCCAAGGACCTGATGGTCTTCTTTGTCGTCATCCTCATCTTTGGTGGTACCATGGTGGTGCTGAAACCCCTCGCGGCGGCGCTTGCCGAGCGCATCCGCCACCGGCCAGAGATCGCGCCGGACGCGAGTCACGAGCTCGTCGACGAGGTGCGCGCGATGCGGCAGGAGCTGGCCGAGCTGGCCGAGCGCGTCGACTTCACCGAGCGCCTCTTGGCGAAGGGCGGCGAGGCCGCACGATTCGAACCGCGGGGGAGTTGAGCGATGGATCCAGGAGTGATCGCCGTATTCATTCCGATCGTCGCAGTCGGCGGGTTTTTTGCCTGGATGATCTCGCTCTCGCCGATGGGGAAGGCATATGCCGAGAAGCTGCGCCATAGCATCAAGCGCGAGGCCGACGGTGGCGACCAGGAGGAATTGCGCGCCACGGTCGAGGAGTTGCGGCGGGAGGTGGCGGAACTGGCGGAGCGGGTAGATTTTACCGAGCGACTCCTGGCCCAGAAGCAGGCCGCGGAGAAGCTGCCACCAGGCCCGAGGGTTTCCGGATGAAACACGGATGTAGAGGACGACGTAGATGATGATGTTGATGCTGTTGACTCAGGGACCGGTGATCGCGCCAACGCCGCCGCCGGTGCCGACGATCCCGGTCGATCCGAATCTGATCGTCAACCAGGTCGTGCCGCTGGTCGGGATCATCGTCGGGATGGTCGCCCTGGTGTTCGTGGCGCGTTGGTTCTTTCATTCCCCGATCGGCGAAGCGATCGCCGAGGGGATCCGGTTGCGGCGCCGCCGCCGCTATGGCCTCCCGGACGATGGGGCGGACGAGCCGCGTGTGGCGGTGCTGGAAGAGCAGGTGCGCCTGCTCACGGCGCAAGTCGGCGAGCTGAGTGAGCGTTTAGATTTCACCGAGCGGATGCTGGCGACGCAAGCACAGCGCCGCGTCGGCGCAGGCTCTTAAAGTCGGAGATCGAGGACCACTATGGGGATCTGGGACCGCCTCTCGACGCTGCTCCGGTCGAACATCAACGACCTGATTTCGCGCGCCGAGAATCCGGAAAAAATGCTGAACCAGCTGATCGTCGACATGCGCACCCAGCTGGCCAAGGCGAAGCAGCAGGTCGCCTCCGCCATCGCCGACGAGAAGCGGCTCGCGGCCCAGGCCGAGCAGGAGAAGAAGCTCGCGGAGGAATGGGAGAAGCGCGCCGAGCTCGCCGTCCGGGAAAGCCGTGACGATCTCGCCAAGCAGGCGTTGCTGCGCTACAACGAGCACGTGCAGGGCGCGGTGCAGCTGCAGGAAACCTGGGTGAAGCACCGCGAGGAAACCGAAAAACTCAAAGCTTCGCTGCGGCAGCTCAACGACAAGATCGAAGAAGCGAAACGCAAGAAGAACATCCTGATCGCGCGCGCCAAGCGGGCCGAGGCGCACAAGCGCATTCAGGAAACGATGTCGTCGATGTCGGACAAGAGCGCCTTCGAGACGTTCGAGCGCATGACGGAGCAGATCGAGCACGAGGAGCGCAAGCTGATCGCCGCGGCCGAAGTGAACGAGGATCTTTCCGGCGACTCGCTGATGCAGCAGTTCCAGTCGCTCGAGAAGGCCGACGCCGACCAGCAGCTCCTGGCCTTGAAGCAGCGGATGGGCTTGCTCGCAGCCGGCTCACCGCCCGAAACCAAGCAGCTCGGCACGGGCGCAACCGAAGCCGAGCTGGTCGACGACGACGAGCATCACCCCTGACCGAAACGCCGTCGCGGAGCCGGGTGTCGAGCGCCACGTTCGTGGCGCTCTTTGTTGGCGCCCTGGTCGTCTGGCTCGCGATCCGGGTGGTGGCGGTACTGCTCATCGTGCTGCTCGCCATCCTCATCGCTGTCTTCCTCAGCTCTGTCACCGATCTCCTCGAGCGCCGCTTTCGCGTCGCCCGGGGACTGGGGCTGACGATCGCGGTCGTCGTATCGGCCGCAGGGCTCGCCGGCCTCGCGTCGCTCCTCGTGCCGCCGGTGGTGGCGCAGACGCGCGCCCTGATCGGCGGCATGCCGCAGACCCTCGCCTCGCTGCAGGGGGCGCTCGAGCGCCTCAGCATCCAGTACCCGCTGCTCCGCGAGACGGCGATTACCGACCAGCAATCGGGGCTCATCGCCTCGGTGCTCGGCGACATCACCGAGTACCTGCGTGGCGCCATCGTCCTCTATCTGCGCGCCGGCGGACGGCTGTTCATCGATGGCGCCGCCGTCCTCGTCATGGCGGTGTACTTCGCGCTGCGCCCCACGATCTATCGCGACGGGCTGCTTGCCCTCGTGACCCCGCGCTACCGCGATCGCGCGGCGCGCATTCTGACCGACATGGCGGCGACGCTGCGCGCCTGGGTCACCGGCCAACTCGTTGCCATGACGATCTTCGCCCTCTTCACGGCGCTGGGCCTGTGGCTGCTCGGCGTACCGTTCTGGCTCGCGTTCGGGCTGTTCACCGGTCTCGCCGCGCTGGTGCCGTTCTTCGGCACCATCATCTCCACCATCCTGCCGGCGTTGTTCGTGATCCAGCAGGGCTGGCTGCAGGTGTTCGCCGTGCTCCTGCTCGGCATCGTCGTGCACGTCCTGGGGAGCCACATCGTCGTGCCGTGGATCATGGCGCGCACCGTCGCCATCCCGCCGGCGCTCACCATCGCCGGCGTCCTCGCGATGGGCACGCTGCTCGGGCCCATCGGCCTGATCGTCGCGGTGCCGGTTCTCGCCATCACGCTCGTCCTGGTCCGCCATCTGCTGCACGGCGAGATGTACGGCGAGGGCGCCGACTTCCAGCCGGCCGTGCTCCGCGCCAGCCGCGCGCGCCGCATTCCCCTCACGTCCCCGCCATGACCGCACCCGCTGACCATCGCTTCCTCGTCGTCGCCGATGGGCAATTCGGCCCGATGACCTCCAAGACGGCGAACTCCTGCATCCGCTACTTCCCCGAGCGCATTGTCGCGGTATTCGACCGCCAGGAAGCGGGGAAGACGGTGCAGGACGTGCTCGGATTCGGCGGGGCGATTCCCGTCGTCGGGGACTTCGCCGCTGGGCTCGCAGCCGGCGGCGGCGCTACGGCGCTGATCGTGGGGATCGCGCCGGCCGGCGGGAAGTTGCCCGACGAATGGCGCGCCTGGGTCAAGCTCGCGATCGAGCGCAAGGTCGAGATCTGGAGCGGCCTCCACACCTTCATCGCGGACGACGCCGAGCTCGGGGCTCTCGCCAGGAGGCTCGGCGTACGCATCCTCGATGCGCGCAAGGCGCCGGCCAACCTGCCGATCGCCGATGGCCGCGCCGGCGAAGTCGATGCCTACGTGGTGCACGCCGTGGGGTCGGACTGCAACGTCGGCAAAATGACGGCGATGCTCGAAGTCCGGAACGCGCTGGTCAAGAGCGGCCACAAGGCCCGCTTCGTCGCTACCGGACAGACGGGGATCTTCATCGAGGGGTGGGGCACGGCCGTGGATGCCGTCGTCGCCGACTTCATCGCGGGCGCCGCCGAGGAGCTCGTGCTCAAGGCTGCCCAGGATTCCGACATCGTGCTCGTCGAAGGCCAGGGCAGTCTCCTGCATCCGGGATACTCCGGGGTCACCCTCGGCCTGCTGCATGGCTCGATGCCGCGCGGGTTGATCCTGTGCCACCAGTCGTCGCGCGAGTACATCGGGGACTACCACGGCCGCGCGCCGTGGGTGAAGATCCCGCCCCTCGTGGATCTGATCACCCTGTACGAGGACGCGGCGCGGCCCGTGTTTCCGACGAAAGTGATCGGGATCTGTCTCAACACGTATGACCTGGATGACGCCGCGGCCCGCACCGCGATGCGCAGCGCACAGGAGGAGACGGGCCTCCCGGCGACGGACCCCGTCCGCTTCGACCCCACTCCGCTCTCGCGCGCCGTAAGCAACGCCGCCCGGGCGTGGAGGGAGACCCGCCCGGACTGACCGCGCGTCGTTTTGTGCCGTCTCGCAAAGATTAGGTACCACTGCGCAGCACCTGACACCCCATCCTTCCGGCATGGGCTTCCTGCATTGTGCCCTGTCGGAATGGCCCTTCCTCCGTATCCGGCTGCTGCGCACGCGACTTGGCCTGTGGCTCGTGCTCCTCTTGGCGGTGGTGCTGCGGCTCGACCACGCGGCCGTTGCCCGGGATCCGCTCGCCGCAGTACAGCTCGTGGCGGGCGCCGGTGCCACGCTGTGCGTCGCGTATCTCGCGGGGGCGCGCGCCGACCGCGCTGCCCTCGGGCTTGCGCTGCTCCATCCGCGATTCCCCGGTGCCGTGGCGGTAGGACGGTGGCTCGCCGCCACCAGCGGCGCCGCCATCCTGGTGCTCGTCGCCGCAATCCACTCAGGGCTGGGAGTCGCACTGGCTGGTGTCGTCACCGCCGCGACGATGAGTGCCTGGACGCTCGCGCTGGCGTGGTGGGGCGGAAACGTGCTCGTCGGTGCGTGGCTGATCTGGCTGGCGCTCGCCGGCGCAGCATCACCCGAAGCGGTGCTGGCACATCCGCATCCCGGCGCTGCGCGTTACGCCGTCGCAGGGGCGCTCGAGCTGCTGCCGGCGCTGTGGCGCTACCGCGGACTCGCCACAGGAGAGCCGGGCGCGGCCGCGCATGCCGCGGTGTGGATCGTCTTCGGGCTCGCCGGCGCGCGCGCGCGCGCCGCTCGAGCGACGCCCGAGCCGCCATGACCGGCGCGATTCAGGTCCGCGGGGTGCGGCGCATCTTCCGCCGGGGCTGGGGCCGGACCGCCGTCGTGGCGGTCGCCGAGGCGACGTTCGAGATCGGGGCGGGAGAAGTCGTCTGCCTCGTCGGCGCCGCCGCCAGCGGCAAGACGACGTTGCTGCGCCTGGTTGCCGGCGTATTGGCCCCCAGTGCCGGTGTCATCCGGATCGCCGGCGTGAACGCCGGATCCGATGTCCGCCGCTCGGTCGGCTTCGCGCCGCGTGACCCGACGTTCCCACCCGGTTTCACCGTGCGCGAGCTGCTCGTGTACTACGCCCGCGCCCATTCCGCGGGACGGGAACGCGAGGCGCAGATCATGGATGCGCTGGAGGCCGCGGGGTTGAGTGAGCGGGCCACCCGCCGGGCCGCGACCTTGCCGCTCGCCGACGGGCGGCGGTTGCTCCTGGCCCAGAGCCTGCTCGGCGGGCGCCGCATCGTGCTGCTGGACGAGCCGTTTGCGGGGCTCGATGCGGTGACGCGTCGCGATCTCTCCGACCGGTTGCAGCGGCTCGTGGTAACGGGCGGAAGCGTGTTGCTGTCCTCGGCCGACCCGGTTGGGCTCGAGCGGCTCGCCGACCGAGTGCTGGTGCTGCGCGCCGGGCGGCTGGTCGTCGATGCGCCCGCAACGGCGTTGCTCGGCGGACGGATTCTCGAGGTGGTGCTCGACGTCCCGCCTCGCGAGGCGCCGCCGGGTTTTCGGGTGACGGCGACCGGCCTGGAGGCCGATCTGGGCTGGCGGACGCCAGAATCGGCGCTGGCGGTGTGCCGCGCCCACAAGCTCCATGTGCGCGCCTCGCGCGTGCGGTTGAAGACGCTGGACGAAGCGACACACGAGGCGGACGTGACGCCGCGTTGACGCTCCGCAGGAGCGTTTCTACGTTTCGGCCACGATGCAGCATGCGAGCGCCCCACCCTCCCTCCC
>DATLVL010000153.1:0-10989 GCA_035577525.1 Gemmatimonadales bacterium
GCGGCGCGCGCCACGATGATGCCGACCGCCGAGATGCCCGCCGCCACGACATAGACGCCGTTGCGGGCGAACCAGCTCCGCTCCGGAACGACGATCTGGTCGCCCGAGCGCAGCTGCGGAAGCAGACGCGCGTTGAGGTCGAGGGGAGAGCCGACCTGCTTGCCGTCGCGATACAGCCGGACCCCCTTCATTTTGCCCTGCTCCGTAGCGCCCCCGGCCAGCGCCAGGGCGTCCACTACGGTCATGGTGGGATCGACGTGGTACAACCCGGGGTTCTTCACCGCGCCGAGAATGCGAACGCGGCGCAGCAGGGTGATGCGCACTTCCTGGTTCCGGACCTGCTGCGCGTATTCGTCCTGCAAGGTGCGCCTCAGCTCGGACGCGGGCCGCTGGGCGACCGTGCGCACGCCGAGCAAGGGAAGCACGACGGTGCCGTGTTCGTCGACCGGGAAGTCCCCACCGAGTTGAGGCTCTCGCCAGAAGGCCAGCTGGATCACATCGCCGGGAGCCAGTGGAGCTTCGAACGCACCGCGCTCGGAATCGACGGGGACGACTGTCTGCGCGGACCCAGTGGTCCCCGGCAAGGACAGCAAGACGGCGAAGGCGATCGGCGCAAGTCTGGTGTTCATCGGGACGCTCCCGCATACGCTGCTGCGTGGTAAGACCGGTTGACGTGCCCTTCCGGACCGCGCACGTCGTTGAACACGACTCCGAGCACCCGTCCGTTCACCCGTTCCAGGCGCCGCAGGGTCAGCTCGAGTGCCACGCGATCCGTCACGCCTTCGCGGACCACCAGGATGACGCCGTCCACGATCGCGGCGATGGTGGCGGCGTCGGTGATCCCGGTGAGCGGCGGCGTATCGATCACGACCAGGTCGTACTGGGACCGCGACTGGTCGAGCAGCTGTGCCATCCCGGGGGACTCGAGCAGCTCGGCGGAATGCGGCGTGGGAGAACCGGCCGGGATGACGGACAGCGTATCGCGGCCCACCACCCGGAGCTTCGTGCAGACGGTCGAGAGATCTGCCGAGCCCGCGAGCAGGTCGCTCAGCCCATAATTGGGAGTGGGCGAGTGGAAGAACGCCGCGACGCCGCTGCCGCGGATATCGGCATCGATCAGGAGCGTCCGCACGCCGTGACTGGCCCGCGTCAACGCCAGGTTGCACGCGGTCAGCGTCTTGCCCTCACCGCGCGTGGAGCTCGTCACGGCGATGGCGATCGGCCCGCCGTTGTTCGGAATGCCCCCCCCGGAGAATTTCAGATCGATGGCGAGGGCACGAAACGCTTCCAGCGTAAACGAGGCATCCTGCAGCATCCGGGCGGAACGTCGCTCCGGTTTCGGTGACACCAGCGTCTCGGCCGACGCCTGCAGCACCGGTCCCGGCCGCCGCAGCCGCGGGATCATCGCCAGAATCGGCAGGCCGACCGTGCGCTCGACTTCGACGCGCTCGTGGAGCCGCGAGTCGCGCAGCTCCCGCAGGATGGCGAGGGTGAGCCCGAATCCCAGGCCCATGAGCAACCCGAGGGCGAGATTCAGCGGGACGCGCGGCCAGGACGGCCGGAACGGCGCCGAGGCAGCGTCGACGATACGCACGCTGGGGAGCCTGACGGCCTCCGCCACTTCCGCCTCCTGCAGCCGCGTCCGCAGCATCTGCCACACTTCCGCGATGCTCGACCGCTCTCGCTCCAGCCGCGCCGACTGGACCGCCACCCCCGGAATGACCGCCAGGCGACGACTCAGCTGGCCCTGCGTCTCACCCAGCGACCGGATCTGCAGGGCGAGGCCCTGTTCGTAGCTCGACGCGATGGCGTGCAGCTGCCGCTCGATATCGGCGATCCGCGCATCGACGGCCACGACGTCGGCGTTCTGGTCGGTGCGCCGCAACGCGAGGTCCACGCGCTTATTTTCCAGATCGTTGAGACTGGCGAGCAGGCCGGTCACGGCCTCGTTCTTGAGGAGCGCGGGGAATCCCGCGAGGTCGCGGAACCGCTTGCTCGTGCCCGGTGCGGAATCGATCCCCTCGATCAGGTTCGCGAGCGCGTCGTGCTCGGCGACCAGCTGGTCGCGCTGCGCCTGGACCTGGATGTCCTGTTGCGTCTCCTGCGTCGCCCGCTCGTCCAGGGCAACCACCTGGTGCCGCGACGAGAACGACGCGATGGTGTCCTCGACGGCAGTGAGCTGGTTGCCCAACCGGCCGACCTGATCACGGAGGAACGCGGCCGTCGTCGCGGCATCGGCGCGCTGCAGGTCGGTGCGCAGGCGCATGTAGCTGCGAGCAATCCCGTCGCACAACTGTTGCGCGGTGGCCGGCGTACCGCCCCGGCAGGACAGCTCAAT
This sequence comes from Gemmatimonadales bacterium, assembly GCA_035577525.1. Classification (GTDB taxonomy): domain Bacteria; phylum Gemmatimonadota; class Gemmatimonadetes; order Gemmatimonadales; family GWC2-71-9; genus DASTHG01. Next base: position 2,339 of record DATLVL010000153.1, read on the forward strand.
GAGGTCCGCCTCGCGATTCACGAGCGTGGCGGCAAGACGGTGCTGGGTGCGCTCGACAGCGCGGGGGAACGGGTCGACGTTGATCCGCAGGTCGCTGGCCGCCAGCGTCGCCGGCATGCGCAGCCCGATCCCCGCGAAGTGGGACAGTGAATCGCGCGACACGACGGCGACGAGACTGTCCCCCCCGGACGCGTCACGGACCTGGTAGCTCCCGCTCCCGGTCGAATCGCGAACGATCCGATACTGCCCGGCCGGGGCGCCACGCTCCACGGAAAATTCCGCGAAGACGTCGCCCGGGCGCAGCTCCACTCCGTCGGCCAGGACGGTGACGGGAAGGGCCAGGTCCGTCACCACCGGCTCCACCACGCTGCGACTGCTCAGGAGATTGATCTCGGTCTGGATCTGGCCCACGGCCCCCAGTCGCTCGAGCACGTCCAGGGCGGGCGAGTCGAGGTGGCCGGCTTGTCGCTCGACCAGGAACGTCGTCGACGACTTGTAGGTCCTCGGCCAGAGCCACGTCACCACCGCCGTGGCGATCAGCACCGCCATCGTGCTCAACACAATGATCCAGCGGCGCCGCCGCAACACGGACCCGACGCGGTGCAGGTCGGGGTCCGGCGAGCGCGCGCGTTGCAGGTAGCGCCCCGCGCGGGGCATGACGCGGCCCTGGAGCGAGGCTGCAGGTTCTCGAACGGCGGGAAGTCGTGTACTCATCGTGCCCCCGTGCCGCGCAGGACGGCGGGAATCGTCTTGAGGAGGATCAGGCCGTCCAGCCGCAACGACCAATGGTCGATGTACTCGAGATCGAGCTGCACCCAGCGATCGAAGGCGACTTCGCTGCGACCGCTGATCTGCCACAGGCAAGTGAGCCCCGGCGGCATGCTGAAGCGGCGCATCAACCAGCCTGCACTGAAGTGGCCGACATCCCGCACCGGCAGCGGACGGGGACCGACCAGGGACATCTCGCCCTTGAGCACGTTCCACAGCTGCGGCAACTCATCAAGCGAGGTGGCCCGCAGGAACCGGCCGAGCGGCGTGACCCGCGGATCGCTCGCGATCTTGAAGACCGGTCCCTGGGCTTCGTTCATCCCTTCCAGGTCGGCCTGCCGCGCCTCCGCGTCCGGCACCATCGTGCGGAACTTGATCATGTTGAACAGGCGCTTGTTGAAGCCGAATCGCCGCTGCGTGAAGAGGACCGGCCCGGGCCCGGTGAGCTTGATCAGGCCGGCGACGACCAGCAGCAGCGGCGCCAGCACGACTAATCCGACCGCCGCTCCGAGCAGATCGATGGTCCGCTTGATCACGAGACGGAAATCGTCCTGCACCACCTTCACCGTGCGGAACGCGGGCCCCTCGTACCCCACCCGTCCGAGCGACGGCTCGAAAATGTCCGCCAGGTACGTCGACTGGACGCCGAGGCGCTCGCAGGTGTGGATCGCCTCGTGGATCCGCTCGTAGCACGACTTGATCGGGAGGGCGATCAGCACCTCGTCCACGACCCGGCGCATCAGCACCGATTCGAGCTCGGCGAGCGTGCCGAGCTGGCGCGGGAGGCTTGCCGACTCGACCGGCCCATCAACCGTGTCCACGAACCCGATCAACGACGCCCGTGCGGCGCCGTCCTGCCCGCGCAGCAGGCGGCACAGCGCCTGGGCCCGCGGGCCGCTCCCCACGATCAGGACCTCCCGCCGGCGACCCGACAGTGGTGCCGCGAGCGCCCGGACCGACCAGCGCGCGCCCAGGACGGTGGGGATGGCCAGGGCCCAGAACAGCGCGACGGTTTCCAGTGTGAACGATCCCGTGACGCTGAACGGCCGGAACACGAGCGTGGGCAGGGTGCCGAGCGTGACGGCGGCCGCCACGCGCGCCAGCTCTTCGGCGGGGGTGTCGGTCCGCCAGCGGCGGTAAAGCCCCAGCCACTGGAAGGCGCGGTTCCAGCAGATCACGAAGACGACGAGCAGCAGGAACTTCTCGACGGTGATGCGCAGAGCGAGGAACTCCGCTACACCGTGGGGCAGCGCGTCGAGATTGCGGATGACGAGGGCGCCGCCCAGCGCGAGGACGCCGGCGAACTGGTCGCTGGCCCGGAGTGCCCGAAAGACGAACGCCGAGGGCGATCGCGCCGGACCGAACGGCCAGGTCCAGCGGCGCAGCGCCGGGAGCTCGCGAGCGACCTCCCATTCACCTGTCGTCACGTAGCCCCCGCTGCTCAGTGACAGACGAGCCGGATTGCGGCTGTAGTGCCCTCATCGATCTCCACGGAGCCGGCAATGGACCCTGCGGAACTACGCGGACACATCCGAGACGGCGGGCCGCGGGCGACGCGTTGGACCGCCGAAAACGACGATACAAAACGTGCTACCGAGATACTGTGTGGAAGGTCCGCAACATTCGTCGCAGGTTGCGCCGATTCTGTTGCACGTGACCAACGAGCCGCGTTACCGCCCGGTGGTCCGGAACGATCGGCCACGACCAGTGTGGGCCGCGTCACACGAAATCCGGCAAGACGCGAAAACCGCGGACCCCGATGTCCGGCGGTCCGCGGCTCGAGCTGCTACAGGAAGCGAGCGTTTATTGGGCGGGAATGACTTTCATGAACTGGTCTACGAGCGGCCCCCTACTTCCGCTTCTCGGCTTTGCTCTTGCGCTTCTGGTCGGCGCGCGAGGACCGCGCGTACGACTGAATGTCCTTGAACCGGCCCTTCGCATCCCGCACGGCGTAGAGTTTCTTCCCGGAAGCGCTGCGGTGTGTCGTGCGTCGGCCCTTCGCCATGGTATTCCTCCGTGAGAGGGAATCGGTTCACCTCGCTCACGATGGCGGCGGAGCGCGCAAACGGCAAGCCTGACGCGCCGGGCCGATCCTCGCTCCAAGTAGCTAATCCGCCTTCAACCAGCAGTTGGTGCGAAACGCGGTCTTCGGACCTTTCCGTCAGTCGTCCGCAGGACCTAGTCCCCATGGCCCATGAAGAAGGCGCCGGTTCTTCTATAGTTCTCTACATCCGTTCAACCACAGTTGGTGGGGTCTCTGCAGTCCACGACGACAATGTGCCCCGTGACTTCGGCGTGAACCTCTCGCGCCTCGACCAGACCGCCTCCCCGCGGCCGGGTGACGCTCCTCGCGCGGTCCCACCTCGGGCGACCAAGCGCCACATCCTGACCGTCGCCCTGGAGGATTACTACCATACCGCGCCGTTCAAACGCCTGGTCGACCGTGCCAACTGGTACCGGTTCGAAACCCGGCTCGAGATCGGTACGCTGCGCGCGCTTGACCTGCTGGATCAGTTCGGCGCCCGGGCAACGTTCTTCGCTTTGGGATGGGTGGCCGACGCCGCACCCGAGTTGATCCGGAAGATCGCGAGTCGCGGTCACGAGATCGCCACCCGCGGCTACTATCACCGCGCGCTCCACGAATTCGCCCCTGCCGAGTTCCGTGAAGACGTGCTCCGGGCTCGAGAGGCGCTGGAGCGGGCGGCGGGCCAGCCGGTGGTGGGCTATCGGGTCGCCCAAGGATGGCTCGGGCACGGGGATCTCTGGGCGCTGCGGGAGCTCGCCGAGCTGGATTTCGCCTACGACTCAAGCATCAAGCCCATCCTGCGAGACTGGTCAGACGAGCCCTGGCGGCGCTTCATCCATCGCCAGGAGTTCGATGGGAAGGGACTGTGGGAGATTCCGCTGTCGAGCGTCCGGATGCTCGGACTGCACATCCCCATCGCCGGAGGCAACTACTTCCGCCAATGGCCGCAATGGATGGTGCGGCGTGCGGTGGCACGCTGGGACCGGGATAGTGCGGCGCCGTTCGTGATGTATTTCCATACGTGGGAGCTGGACCCAGCCCAGCCGAAGTTCACCGGTGCGCCGATGCACGCCCGCGTGCGTCAGTACCGGCACCTCGATCGCATGCCCGCGATCATCGGCCACTTCCTTTCGCGCTACCACTTTACCAGCGTCGCCGAGAGCCTCGATCTGCAGCCCCGGCACACGACGGTGTCGACGCCGGCCCGCACGGCCGCGCTCCCGTCCCTCGCCCCCCTTGAAGCCGCGGCCGCGGCGGGCCCGCGCGCGGCGGTAACGATCGTGGTGCCATGCTACAACGAGTCCGCCACGCTACCCTACCTCCGCAACACGCTCCGCAGCGTGCGTGCGTCGCTGGCCGGCCGGTACGACGTGCAGGTCATTCTGGTGGACGACGCCAGCGTGGACGGCACGTGGGATGTGCTGACGACCCTCTTCGGAGCCGAAGCGGATACCCGGTACTATCGCCACGCGGAGAACCGGGGCGTGGCAGCCTCGATCATGACCGGCATCCGCCATGCGACCACGCCGATTGTCTGCTCGATCGACTGCGACTGCACGTACGATCCCCACGAGCTCGGCACGATGATCCCGCTGCTCACCGACACGGTGGACGTGGTGACCGCATCTCCCTACCATCCGGCCGGCACGGTGAGGAACGTGCCCGCGTGGCGTCTCCTGCTCTCGCGTACCGCCTCGCGGCTCTATCGCCTCGTGTTTCACCACCGGCTCTATACCTACACCAGCTGTTTCCGGGTCTACCGCAGAAGCGTCGTCACCGACGTCCAAGTGGAGCTGGGTGGCTTCATCGGGGTGGCCGAAATGCTGGCCCGCCTGGAGCACGCCGGGGCGCGCATCGTCGAGTATCCGACCACGCTCGAGGCCCGGCTCATGGGCCTGTCCAAGATGAAGGTGGTCCGGACCGCCCTCGGCCACCTGGCCCTCATGGCGCGTCTCGCCGGTCTCCGGTTGCGGCGCCCTACGCCAACGGTTCGGCCGACATCGGTTGCCGCTCAGCTCGGCACGCGCAATGCCATCTAGCGTCGGCATCGTGGGCGGTGGCATGCTCGGCATGACGCTGGCACGCCGGCTCCGGGCCCAGGGCGCGCGCGTCACTATTATAGAAGGGGCCTCCCGCGCCGGTGGGCTCGTCACGCCCTGCAGCTTCGGCGGATTCACCTGGGACCGGTTCTACCATGTGATCCTGCGGACCGATTCCCACCTGATCGGACTGCTGGAAGAGTTGGGGCTCGAGGACCGGTTACGGTGGGCGCCGACGCGGACCGGCTTCTACATCGACGGCCGCCTCCATTCGCTGTCGTCATCGCTCGACTTCGCGCTCTTTCCAGCCCTCTCGCCGATCGACAAGCTCCGCCTCGCGGCCACCGTGATCCGAGCGGCGCGCGTGCGCGATTGGCGGCCGCTGGAAGCAATCCGGGCCGTCGACTGGCTGCGCCGTTGGTCGGGGCGCCGAACCGTCGAGCGCATCTGGTTGCCGCTGCTGCGCGCCAAGCTCGGCGCGAACGCGGAACAGGCCAGCGCGGCATTCATCTGGGCGATCATCGCGCGCCTCTACGGAGCACGCCGGTCGTCGATGAAGCGCGAATCGTTCGGCTACGTCGAGGGGGGGTACGACACCATCCTCGCACGCCTCGAGGCCGAGCTGGAGACGGCGGGTATCGTCCGTCGGTACGGGGCACGGGTGGCACAGGTCACTGGCGACGACGAAGGCGTCACCCTGAGCCTGCAGGGAGGCGGAAGCCTCCGCTTCGACGCCGTGGTGCTGACCGTCCCCTGCGGGCAGATATCCGCGCTGTGCCCCCAACTCACCGACGCGGAGCGCGCCCGCCTCAAGGGTGTCACCTACCAGGGTATCGTGTGCACGAGCCTGCTGCTCAAACGCCCGCTGGCGGATTACTACGTCACCAACATCACGGACGCGTGGGTCCCCTTCACCGCCGTTGTGGAGATGACGACGCTGGTGGACCGGAGCACGTTCGGGGGGAACAGTCTCGTCTACCTCCCCCGTTACGTCACGCAGAACGACCCGTTGTGGCAACAGGATGACGCATCGGTCCAACGGGCATTCGTCGCCGCCCTCGAGCGGATGTACCCCCACTTCCGTGCGGACGACGTACTGGCGTGGCAAGTCTCACGCGTCCGGGAGATGTTGGCGGTCTCGACCGTCGGGTATTCGCGGCTCCTGGCGCCTCCGGTGACAACGAGCATCCCCAAAGTGTTCGTCGTCAACTCGGCGCAGATCGTGAACGGAACCCTGAACGTGAACGAGACACTTGGCTTGGCGGAGGAGAAGCTACCGGAGCTGCGCCGCCGTCTCAGAGCGCGTGCTCCCGCGCGCCAGATACCGGTCGGGGCGCTGTGACCAAACCCAGCGCGAGCATTTCGGTCGATCTCGACAACCTCTGGGCCTACCAGCGCACGCATGGCGACCCGGCGTGGGAACAGCTCGACTCGTATCTGCATATCGCCGTCCCCCGGATGCTGGATGCGTTCGAGGAAGCCCGCTGCTCGGCGACCGTTTTCATCGTCGGGGCGGACGCGGCACGCCCCGATGCGGACCAGCTGCTCCAGCCGATCGCGGCACGTGGGCACGAGGTCGGCAACCACTCGTTCGGACACGCCTGCTGGCTGCATCGCAGCGAGCCGGAAGTCATCGCGCAGGAATTGAGCCGCGCAGACGCGGCTATCCGGGCCGCGACGGGCCTGGCGCCCATGGGGTTTCGCGGCCCGGGCTTCGTCTGGAGCGCGGCGCTGCTCGCCGCGGTGGCGGATCGCGGATATCGCTTCGACGCCTCGGCGCTCCCCAGCTTCATCGGGCCGCTGGCCCGCGGCCGCTTGCTCCAGACCGCTCGTCTCACCGCGGCCGAACGGGCCATGCGATCGGATCTCTTCGGTTCGTTCGGCGACGGCCTGCTGCCCAATCGTCCGTATCAGTGGCGGCTCCCCGACGGTCGCCAGTTACTGGAGATTCCCGTGACCACGGTGCCGCTCACCCGGCTGCCGTTCCACCAGAGTTATGTCGTCTACCTCTCCACTTTCTCTCGGCGACTGGCGCTGGCCTACTTCCGAACCGCGCTGGCGGCCTGCCGCGCCAACGGCATTCACCCGAGCATCCTGTTTCATCCGCTCGACTGGCTGGGTGGGGAGGAAGTTCCGGCGCTCCGCTTCTTTCCGGGCATGGCGCTGCGCGCGAGCAAGAAGGTCGCGCTGTTGCGCGACTCCCTGCGGCTCGTGCAGGAGTCCTTCACGCTCGAGACCATGGGCGCGCAGGCGCTGCGGTTGAGCGGCAGCGGTGATCTTCCGCAGCGGGTTCTGCGGGCGCCGGGTGCCGCCGCGGCGTGGACCGGCGGCGCACCATCGAGCTCGGTTCCCTGGAACACCATTCCTGGACGAATTGGAGGCAGCACGTGATTGCGGCACGGCCGAACAAGGCCCTGGTCATCGGCGCCGCCGGCAACATCGGCGGGCCCCTGGTCCATCACCTCAAGGAGGTCGGCTATGAGGTGCTGGAAACCGACATCCGCCCCGGACTGCGGGAGGGGTATCTCGTCGCAGACATCAACAACCCCCTCGACCTGCTTCCGGCCTTCGATTGGGGTCCGGACGCGGTGTTCCTCCTGGCCGGCGCCGTCGGGCGCGGGGTCTGCGAGCAGGCGGGGGCCCTCGCGATCACGACGAACCTGAGTGGTCTCTCAAATGTCCTGACCCTCTGCCGGCGCTCGGGAAGCAGGTGCGTCTTCTTCTCGAGCTCGGAGGTCTATGGGCCAAACGACCATGTGATGGACGAAGCAACGAGTGTACCCCGGCCCAACAATCGCTACGCGCTGTCGAAATGGCTCGGCGAACAACTCGTGGAGTACGAGGTGCGAGCGGGCTTGCTGCAGGCCACCATCGTTCGCTTGTTCACCATTTACGATGAGAATGAGGTAGCGGGCGATCACCGTTCAGCGATGATCCGGTTCGCGTCGCATCTGGCACGGGGGGAGTCGATTGAGGTGCACCGTGGCAGCTCGCGTGGGTGGCTGCATGTATCGGATGCGGTCCGCGCGATCGAGGCAGCCGGCCGGCTCGGGGAGCCCACGGTAATCAACATCGGTCATCCGGATGTAGTCCAGACCACCGAATTGGCGGAAATGATCCGGAAGCGCCTTGGCGCCGCGCCGACGCTGATTCAACTGCGGGAGCTCCCGGCGCAGATGACGCTGCTCAAACGCCCGCGACTCGAGCGTCAGTCCGCTCTCCTGGGATTCCGTCCGGCCGTGGCGCTGGAGCAGGGTGTCGGGTGGGTGTGCGATCGCCAGAAAGCCTTGCTCGCTACGGAGCACGTCGAACTCAACGTGGTGCACTCTCCACTGGCCGGCCAGTTATCGCTGGTACGGTGACGCGCGGCTGCACGCCGGCCAGCCAAGCGCGCATCTTGGCGAGCGTACGCCAGTAGACGTCCTCCATCAGCCAGTGCCCGAACTCGCCGTTGCGACCGATGCTCAGTAACCCGTCGATCCCGGTGGACACCGCCAGCGCTTTGCGGGCAACCTCGTTGGCCAGGGAAAAGACCGGGTACGCCAGCGGCACACGCAAGACTCTGCCGCCGAGCGACCGGCGGCGGATATCCGGCACGATCGGCTCCAGATGCTCGAGGCACAGCGCCTCCAGCGCGTCATCCGCCGTGCTCCAGGCGGCGTCGCCGATCTCCGCCCCAATATCGACCGTGATCAGCGTTTTTCCGGGCGGTGCCAACCAGGGCATCGAGAGGGGCGCTTCGGTCACACGGAAGAACGGGAACCGTGCCTGCGGGATCCACAGCACGACGTCGGGCAGGAGACCGCGACCGTCGAGTC
>DATLVL010000154.1:0-19586 GCA_035577525.1 Gemmatimonadales bacterium
CGTCCGGCCGGCAGCGAGGGGGAGCGCGGGGAAAATGACCGCGACGGCGTTGTCGTCGTACGTCCCGGCGGCAATCGTCGTATCGATCTGGATCGTCTGGGACGGCCCGTTTGGCTGCGGCGTGGTCGCCTTCCCCTTCACGCGGCCGCCCCCGTACGTCACATGGATGTCCGTGGGCTGAGGCCCCGCCGGCCCCTGAGTACTCCCGGTCTGGTCCACCTGTGTCACGGACAAGTCGGCGGGATTGAACCGTACCGTGGTGGTCTGCCGAAATGCCTCGCCGGCGATGCTGGTCCGCTCGCTATAGGTGACCGAGTCCGCGGTTGCGGTGGTCGAACCCGTCATGCCACCCATGGCGTTGCCCTGGACCAGAACCTCGAAGCTGTCGGCGTGGGTGACGACTTGTGCGCGATCGAGCGTGGGCGCGTCGGCCTTGGGATGCAGGTCGGCGGCGCTGAGCGCCTTGCCGTCCACGTCGACCATGCGCACCGGGGCGATCGCCTTGAGGCGGTCGTAGAGCTGCTCGCCGTCACCCACGACGATGATGCTGAGGCCGTTGCGCCGGAATGTCCGGGCGGCGGCGGTCCGCGCCTGGAGTGCCGTCACGGCGTTGAGGCGCTCGCGATACAACCGCACGTAGTCGCTCCCCAACCCGAGCAGCCGCGCGTTGGCCACCGCCGAGGCGACCTGATCGGGTGTTTCGATCGTCAACGGGAACGATCCGATGAGCCGGCCCTTCACGTTGCCGAACTCGCTGTCCGGGATCAGCTCGGTGCGGATGCGATCGACCTGGTGCAGCATCTCCCGCAGCGCGCTGTCGGCCACTTCGGTGCGGCCCTCGAACGTCGCGCTCCAGTTGCCCATGCCGCGGTGGCGGTCGAGCCCCGCGTAGGAACCGTAGGTCCAGCTCTTTTGCTCCCGCAGAATCAGAAACAGGCGGGCGTCGGCGCCGCCGCCGAGCGTCTGGGTGGCGAGTCGAGCGGCATAGAACGAGGGATCGGTGGGGCCGAACGTCGTATTACCGAGTACGATGTTGGCCTGGACAGACGCGGGGCGGTGAACGAGCAGGATGTCAGTGACGGTCTTTGGAGCAGGGACCGCCGGGGATACGACCGCCGCCGGCGTCCCGGTCCAGCCGCCGAACGCTTTCGTGGCGAGCGCCCGCGCTTGTGCGAGCGTGGCATCGCCCGCGATCACGAGCAGCGCGCCGCCCGGCCGCAGCCGGCTGGCCGCGAACGCCTTCACGTTTGCTTGCGTGATCGCCTTGTAGGACGCCTCGGTCGGGCTGCGTCCGTACGGATGGCGGCCGTAGATCTCGCGCTGGAAGAAGCGGTCGGCCACGTTGCTGGGCTGCGACAGCGCCAGGGCGAGCGACGAGAGCGCCTGGGTACGCGCCAGCTCCAGCTCGTCGGTGGGGAAGGTGGCGCGCCGCACCACGTCTCCGAGCAGATCGAACGCGAGTCCGGCGTGATCGCTCAGCACTCCGGCCGACACGGTGAGGAAGTCGTCGCCGGAGGCGGCGGCGATGCTGCCGCCCACACCCTCGATCGTCGCCGCCAGCTGGTCCGCCGTGCGCGTCGGCGTACCCTTGGTCAGGAGCGTCGCCACGAGCTCCGCCGTGCCTTCTTTTCCGGCGGGATCGTAGATCGATCCAGCGGGGAAACTCAGGTTCACCGACACGACGGGCTGCTCGTGATTCTCGACGAGCAGCAGCGTCATGCCGTTCGGCAACATCACCTGCTGGAACGGCGGAAACCGCACCGGCGCCAGGGGAGCCGGCGGCGGTGGTTTGGGAGGGAAGGAATCTTGGGCGGACAGGCGGTCCGCCGGTCGGGCGGACAATACCGCCACGATGCCGATCAGGGTGCGACCGAACGCTGTCATTGCGAGCCTCCCGCCGGCTTGATGATCAGGATCACGGCGTTCGCGGAATCGAGGTATTTCCCCGCGACCCGCCGGATGTCGTCGTTGGTCACGGCCATGAACTTGTCCAGGTCCGAGTTGATTTCGGCGATGTTGTCGTGGAACATCGCGTAGTGTTGCAGCTCCTCCGCCCGGCTGAGCGAGTTTTCGCGATTCTGGATGAATCCGGCACGGAAGGTGTTTTTCGCCTTCGTCAGCTCCTCTGCGGTGACGCCGCTCGTGCGCAAGGTGTCGATCTGGGCGGCGAGCAGGGTGTCGACGCGGTCGATGGCGACGCCCTGGTTCGCGATCCCGAACGCGAACATGGTCCCGGGGCCGCGGTGCGTCGCCGTGCCGCCGGCCCCGGCCGCGAGGGCCGCCTTGGCGCGCCGCACGATCGTTACGTTGAGCCGCGAGCTTTCGCCCTGGCCGAGGATGACGTTCATCAGCTCGAGCGCGGGCGTGTCGGCATCGTTGTGCGGGGGAATGCGGTAGAGCCGCACGACCGCGGGGAGGTTGGCGTGTGAATCGGCGAATTCCCGCCGGATCAGCCCGGGGTTGACCTTGTAGTCGCACGTCACGGCCGGCGGCGGCGCGTGCCGCGGGATGTCGGCGTAGTACTGATTGATGAGTCGGCGCAGCTCCGTGGGGTTGAAGTCGCCCACGACCACGAGCCGCGCGTTGTTGGGAGCGTAGTAGGTGTTGAAGAACTCCTGCACGTCCGGCAGCTTGGCGGCGTTCAAATCCGCCATGTCGCCGATCGTCGAATGCGCGTAGGCGAAGCAGGCGGTGCTGTCGTAGGGCAGGGTCAGCCCGTCGACGAACGCCCGGCTGTAGGGCTGGTTGTCGACCCGCAGCCGGCGCTCCTCTTTCACCGTTTCGCGCTGGTTCTCGAAGTTCTCCTGCGTGATGGCGAGCGAGCGCATGCGGTCGGCCTCGAGCCACAGCACGAGGTTGAGGCGGTTGGACGGCACGACGTCGTAGTAATTCGTGCGGTCCTCCTGCGTGCTGCCGTTCTCCTCGCCCCCCGCCCGCTCCACGAGCTGGAAGTGCTCCGTCTTCTTCACGTGGGCGGAGCCCTGGAACATCATGTGCTCGAAGAGATGGGCGAATCCCGACCGGCCGATCCGCTCGTTGCGGGAGCCGGTGTTGTACCAGACATCGACCGCTACGACGGGGGTCGAGTGGTCTTCCGACGCGATCACCTGCAGACCATTGGCGAGCGAGAAGGTGTCGTAACTGATCCGGCCTGCCTGGGCGACGAGCGGCGGCGCGGCCGCGCTGAGCAGGGCGGCGGCGACGGAGGCGACGAGAAACGAACGCATGCGTACTCCGGACGTGAGAAGGATCTCCCGCGAGGGGGCCGCTACGGCGCCGGGAACAGCGCCAGGGCGTTGCCTTCGAGAATGGCGCGGCGTTGCGCGTCGTTCAAGGGGAGCGTCAGAAACTGGTCGATGTTCCCGCGCAGGTCCTTCACTCCGGGACTCGGCCAATCGGTTCCCCACAGCACGCGGTCGCCGATTTCCATCAGGCGGGGAAAGTAGTCCAGCAATTTGAGGGGCGGAATGCCGGACACGTCGAGCCTGACACGACGATGACGTCGCAAAACGAAGAAGGCCTCTTCCATATACAGGGGCCTCCCGCCGTGGGCCATGACGAGCGGCAAATCGGGAAAGTCGATCGCGACGTCGTCCATTTCCAGCGGATTGCCCCACTTGGAGCGGGCCCCGGGGAAGATCGACGTGCCCGTATGGATCAGCACCGGCAGCCCCCGTTCCTCGCAGCGCCGGTAGATCGCGGCCAGGGCATCGAGCCCCGCCGTATACGCGTTGGCGGGGAAGGCCTGGTGGTTGGGATGGATCTTGAGCATGCGAATACCGAGGTCCACCAGACGGTCCACGTCCGCCGCGGGGTTCTTGGTGAAGCGGGGATGTACGCCGCCATAGGGCAGCAGCCGCTCGGGGTCGGCGCTGGCGTAGTGGGCGGCGAAGTCGTTCGTCGAATCGGTGAACCCCATGATGTCGGGGCTCGGGTAATTGACGAGCCCCACGCGCCACACCCCGGCCGTGTCCATGACCTGGAGCAGCGCCCGTGGATCGTCCATCAAGGACAGCAGGAAGTCCCAGTGATCCTCTTTGCCGGCGCGCATCACTGCCTGCACGTTCGGCTTGAGGTCCCGCCAGGGCTGGATGTGGATATGGATGTCGGTGATGCGATACGACTGGGGAGCGGCCGTCACGCGCCGCCCCCGGCACTCCAGTCATAAAACCCTTTGCCGGATTTCTTGCCCAGCTCGCCCTTTGCCACCTTGTCCTTGAGGATCTGGGGCGGGGCGTAGTGCGGCATGCGCAGCTGCTGGTGCAGGTACTCGGCGATCGCCAGCCGCACGTCGAGCCCGACCAAGTCGGACAGCTTGAGCGGACCCATGGGATGGTTGTAGCCCAGCTCCATCGCCTTGTCGATGTCCTCAGGCGACGCCACGCCCTGCTCGACCATGCGCATCGCCTCGAGCCCCAGCACTACGCCGAGGCGGCTCGAGGCGAAGCCCGGCGAGTCCTGCACCACGATCGGCTCCTTGCCGAGGCGCCGTGCGATGGCGCAAGCGCGGTCGACCACCTCGGGAGAGGTGCGCCCGTGACGCACGACTTCGACCAACCTCATGACGTGCACCGGATTGAAGAAGTGCATGCCGATGAGACGGGCGGGCTCGCGCACGGCGGCGGCGATCTGGCCCACCGAGAGCGACGACGTATTGGTCGCGAGCAGCGCCTCGCGCGGGGCCTGGCGCTCGACCGCGGCGAACAGCATCTGCTTCGTGTTGATGCGCTCGACCACGGCTTCGACGACGAGGTCGACGTCCATCACCGCATCGTCCAGCTCGACCACGTAGCGCAGCCGCTGATGCACGCCGGCCCGATCGGTCTCCGTGATCTTGCCGCGCTGCAGCCCCGCGGCGGCGAGCGTTTCGATGCGGCGCCGCGCCACGGCGAGTGCGTCGGGCTGGCTGTCGTGCAGCGCGACGCGGCAGCCGGCCAGCGCGGCCACGTAGGCGATGCCGTGGCCCATCGTCCCGGCGCCGATGATCGCGATGCGCGGCGGGGCGCCGGATGCGGGAGCCGGTGTGGCGGGTGTGCTGCTCATGCTCGCAGTGCGTTCATGGTGCGTCGTCCCAGCTCGGGGCGGTTGGTGCACAGTCCGTCGACGCCGAGGCCGGCGAGCCGCACCATTTCGACGGCGTCGTCGACTGTCCAGGCGATGAGCTCTGCGCCTGCAATATGCAGCAGCGCAGCCAGCTCGCCGTCCACCAGCGCGCGGTCCATCCAGAAGCCCACCGCGCCAGCGTCCATCAGCGGCACGAGAGGGCGGATCGGGTAGGAAGCGCTCAGCACGCCGCGTGGCAGGCCAGGGCGCAGCACGCCGAGCCGCGCCAGCAGCCGGTGATCGAATGCATGGACGGCGTACGCGGTGGGGTGCGGACCCGCGTCCAGCACATCCAGAAGGTGCCGGTCGTACGCCGGCGGCAGCGTTTTGATCTCGACGTACACACGCAGCCGGGGATCGATGGCCCGCAACGCCTCGTCCAAGAGCGGCGGCGCTTCGCCGTTGGGCAGCCGTTGCGCGCGCACCGCGTCCGCGGGCGACGAGGGGATGTGCAGGCCGCCGATCGTCTCGTCATGATGCACGACGAGCGCCCCGTCGGCCGTCGCGTGAATGTCGAGCTCGACGCCGTCCGCGCCCAACCGCCCTGCCAGCCGGAAGGCGGCAAGGGAGTTTTCGTATTCCTGCGCTGAAGCCCCGCGGTGCGCGATGACGAGGGGGCGGCTCACTGCAGCAGGCTATCCGCCTTCTTCGGCTCGATCCAGCCCGGCTCCTTCTCGATGTCGTGCACGAGCGCGATGTCTTCCGGCCGCGGCAGCACCGATTCCCGGTACGCCGCGTACTTGTCGGCGTCGATCGGCTCGCCGTCGACCGTGAAACACTGGTGCCCGTATATCCCGATGCGGCGGTTGAATTGCAGCGAGGGCACCTTGAGCCAGCGTTCCCGCTCGGGGATGAACATGTTGAGGCGCTCGACCAGCTTCACGATTTCCTGGCGGTACAGCCCGCGCGACAGCTCGTTGAGCTTCGTCTTGTCGGCCTCGATCTGGTTGTCGCGCTCGTCGTAGCGCCCCTTCAGCCCCCACACATAGGCCCAATGGGCCGACGAGGAGTTGTCGGTCCCGAAGAGATCGAACGCCGTCGGGATCCACTTGTAGAAGAAGCGCTGGATCACCTCGGGCGGCATCTTCCCGGCCTTCACGATACGCAACAGCCCGTTGTTGCCGGTGCCCAGGTGGAACGACTCTTCCTTCAGCATCGGCCCCATCGAGCGCGACAGCGGATCGAAGCTCGAGACCGACAGCATCTTCAGCTGGAACTTGCCGTCGCGATCGATGAACTGCGTGTAGGTGAAGAAGTCGAGCCAGTTGTCGACGATCTCGTTGAAGCTCCCCAGCAGCCGCTCGCCCTCGTCGGCACGACGCTCCAGCAGCTTCGCCGCCTCGCGCTTTCCTTCGTCGCCGAAGTGGCTGCACAACAGGTACGACATCTGCCACCCGTGACGCATCTCCTCGGTCATGACGCGCTGCAGCGACAGGAGATCGTAGTCCGAAGGAGCGTTCTTGAGGAGATTGCGCTGCTGTTCCACCGAGGCGAACTCGGTGTCGCCCTGGTACACGATGAGATTGAGCAGCGCGTCGCGGATGCGCTGGTCGGGGATATGCATCACGGTGGGCCACTTGCGCTGCCCCTTGTAATGCCCGAACTCGATGTGCGGTACCTCCGGCTCGCCGAATTTCGCTTCGAACGTGAATTCGATCAGCGAGCCATCGGGCAGTCCGATCGAGTCCCTCCAGTAACGGAAATAGTCGATCCAGTCGTCGAAATTATTGAGCTTGCGCACCATGGCTCAGCGGCTCCGGGTGGCGAGTGACTCGAGACGCGCGCGCGCCTCGTCGGTGGCGAACAGTTCGTGTTGCATGGCGACTTCGCAATCGAGCATTTCGGGGAGCGTCGCGTCGAGGCTCCGGTAGACCGCTTCCTTGGCGCGCCGCAGCGAGAGGGCGGGGAAGGTCGCCCAGGCTTGCGCCAGCGTGCGTACCTCGGTCTCCAGTCGATCGGCCGGTACGACGCGATCGAAGAGCCCCAGGGTGTAGGCCTCCGCGGCCGGCACCATGCGGGCGCTCCACAGCAGCTCGAGCGCGCGCGCGGTCCCGGCAAGCCGGGGCAGGAAGAAGCTGCCGCCCCAGTCCGGCCCCAGCCCGAGCTTCGCGAACACTTCTCCGATGGTGGCGCTGTCGGCGGCGACCTTGTAGTCGCAGGCGAGGGCGAGATTGGCGCCGCCACCCGCCGCGGCGCCATTGACGGCGGCGATCACCGGCTTCGGCGCCGACCGGATCAGCAGGGCGATGTCTCGCCCCGCGCGAACGAGCGCGTCGCCGTCGGTGCCCAGAATCGTGAGATCGGCGCCGGCGCAGAACGCTCGCCCCGCACCGGTGACGACAATGGCACGGACGCTCGCATCGGCCGAGGCCGCTCGCAGCAAGGCGATCAGCTCATCGCACAGCGCCGGCGTGAGAGCGTTGAGCTTCTCGGGACGATTGAGCGTGATCGTCGCGATGCCGTCGGCGACGTGGGTGAGGACGATGTTCATACCCGCTCCACGATCATCGCGATACCCTGGCCGACGCCGATGCACATGGTGACGAGACCGTAATGAGAATGCGTACGGTGTAAGGCGTAGAGAAGAGTCGTGAGCAGCTTGGCGCCGGTGCAGCCCAGCGGGTGTCCAAGCGCGATGCCGCCACCGTAGATATTCACCTTGGCGGGGTCGAGCTGTAGTTCACGGATGCAAGCGATCGCCTGGGCCGCGAACGCTTCGTTCAGCTCGATGAGGTCGATCTGGTCGATCTTCAGGCCTGCGCGATCGAGCGCCTTGCGCGTCGCGGGTATTGGTCCCAGCCCCATACAGCTGGGATCCACTCCGGCGACCGCGGTCGTCACAATCCGGCCGAGCCGCTTCGGTCCGCCGGCCCGCCCGACAACGACCGCTGCTGCTCCATCATTGATCCCGCTCGAGCTCGCTGCCGTCACCGTGCCGTCCTGCTTGAACGCCGGCTTGAGCTTGGCGACCGACTCGAGCGTCGTGCCGGCCCTGGGGTACTCGTCCTTGGCGAAAGCCGATCCGTCGGGGAGGGGAACCGGCACCAGCTCGTCGGTGAAGACACACGCTTCGAGCGCGCGCGCTGCGCGTGCCTGGCTCTCCACTGCAAAGGCATCCTGCTCGGCCCGCGTGATGCCGTACTGTTTCGCCACCACCTCGGCCGTCTCGCCGAGGGAGATCGTCCAATCCTTCTTCATCTTGGGATTGGTGAAGCGCCAGCCGACTGTCGAGTCGGCGATCTCGGGGGCGCGACGGTTCCACGGCTCGCCCGACTTGAGCATCACGTAGGGAGCGCGCGTCATGCTCTCGATTCCGCCAGCGATGAACACGTCTCCTTCGCCTGCCTTAATCGCCTGAGCAGCACTCGCCACTGCCTGGAGCCCGGAGCCGCAGAGTCGATTCACGGTCTGTCCCGGCACTTCGACCGGCAATCCCGCGAGCAGCAGCGCCATACGCGCCACGTTGCGGTTATCCTCGCCGGCTTGGTTGGCGCATCCCAGGATCACGTCGTCGATCGACTTGGGATCGAGCTTCGCCCGCTCGACCACAGCCTTGATGGGAATCGCCGCCAGATCATCGGGACGGACAGTGGCGAGCGAACCCCCATGTTTTCCGACGGGTGTCCGCGCGGCGGCGTAGATGTACGCGTCAGTCACATCGCCACCCAAACGGTCTTCGTCTCGAGGTACCCGTCGAGCGCGTCCCGTCCGAGATCCCGCCCGAACCCCGATGCCTTGAAACCCCCAAACGGCGCGCCGGAATCAAAGAAGTTGTAGCTGTTGATCCAAACCGTCCCGGCGCGGATCGCGCGCGCCGTGCGGTGTGCTTTCTGGATGTCCTTGGTCCAGATTCCCGCCGCCAGGCCGTACATCGACCGGTTGGCGAGCTGCACGCCGGCTTCGAAGCCGTCGAAGGAGAGGACGGCCAACACGGGGCCGAAGATCTCTTCGCGCGCGATCGTCATCTCGGGCGTCACCTGGTCGAATACCGTGGCCTCGACGTAGTAGCCCCTGCCATTGGGACGCACCGCATTGCCGCCGGCGACGAGGGTCGCGCCCTCGTCCTTCCCCTTCTTGATGTAGGAGAGCACCGTCTCCTGCTGCTTCTTGGAGACCAGCGCGCCGAGGCGCGTGTTTTTGTCGAGCGGGTCGCCTGGGGTGAGCTTCTTGGCGCCGGCGGCGAGCTGCTCCACCACCTGATCGTGCACGCTCGCCTCGACGAGCAGGCGCGACCCGGCGGCGCAGACCTCACCCTTGCCGTAGAAAATCCCGGTCTGCGCGCCTTTCACGGCGGCGGCGATGTCGGCGTCGGCGAAGATGATGTTGGGACTCTTGCCGCCCAGCTCGAGCGTGACCCGCTTGTTCGTATCGGCCGCCATCTTCATGATCTGGCGTCCGACTTCGGTTGACCCGGTGAACGAGATCTTGTCGACGTCGGGGTGGCGCACCAGCGCCGCTCCGGCAGTCGAGCCGCCGCCTGCGACGACGTTGAACGCTCCGGGAGGGAACCCGGCTTCCAGCATCACCTCGGCCATCGCAAGGGCGGTGAGCGGCGTTTCGGAGGCCGGCTTGAGAACGATCGTGCACCCCGCGGCGAGCGCGGGGGAAAACTTCCAGCTCGCGATGTTGAGCGGGAAATTCCAGGGGACGATCGCTCCGACGACGCCGACCGGCTCGCGCAGCGTGTAGCAGAAGAAGTTGCCGTCCACGGGCAGCGTGTCGCCCGTGATCTTGTCGGCCCACCCGCCGTAGTAGCGCAGCGTGTTCACCGTCATCGTCAATTCGATCTTCGACTCGAACAGTGTCTTGCCGTTATGGGCCGTCTCAAGCCGGGCGAATTCGTCGAGGCGTGATTCGAGCAGATCGCCAGCCTTCGTCAACAGGCGGCCGCGCTTGCGCGCTGAAAGTCCACGCCAGGCGTCTGAGTCGAAGCAGGCCCTGGCTGCGGCCACCGCGTTGTCGACGTCGGCGGCGTCGCCCTGGGCGACTTCCGCGATCGTCTCCTCGGTGGCGGGGTTCTCGACCGCGAACCGCTTCCCGGAGGCGGCGGGACGCCACTCGTTATCGATGAAGAGGTCGGTTCTCACCGGCCCTTGAACTCCGCCACGCGTTTTTCCTGGTTCGCCGCAATGCCTTCCTTCGCGTCGTCGCTCTGGAACAGCTGTTGCTGCAGCTCACGCTCGATCGCCAGTGCGGACTCGAACGGCACCTCCGCACCGGACTGCACCGAACGCTTGATCAGCCCCACGGCCTTGGACGCTTTGTTCGGCGGGCAGAATTGCCTGGCATACAGGAGCACCTGCTCCCAGAAGTCCTTGGCGGGAAGCACCTCGTTGACGAGGCCAAGCTCCTTGGCCCGATCGAAGGAAAACAGTTCTCCTTTTACCATCAGCTCGATCGCCAGCGCCTTCCCTACCATCCGTGCCAGCCGTTGCGTCCCGCCGGTGCCGGGCAGCACGCCGAGATTCACCTCCGGCAGACCGATCTTGCCCGCGTTTTCCCGCGCCAGCCGGATGTCACAGGCCATGGCGATTTCCAGCCCTCCGCCCACGGTATGGCCGTTGAGCGCGGCGATCGTGAGCTTCGGGGTCTGCTCGAGGCGGTTCAAGGTCTCGTTGGCGTGGAGGCAGAAAAAGTACTTGAACCGCGGTGTCACGGTGTTCAACATCCCGATATTGGCGCCCGCGGAGAAGAACTTGTCGCCGTGCCCGCGCAGGATGATCACGTGCACGTTGTCGTCGAAGCGCGCCTGCAAGATCGCGTCGTCGAGCTGCCGCATCATCTCGTGCGTGTAGGTATTGGCCGGCGGATCGTCCAGCTCGATGATCGCCATGCCGTCTTCCACGCGATAGCGGACGAGGGTCTTTACCTGAGGTTCCGTCATGGTCGTCATGGTGCTCACGAGCCTCCAGTTACCGGAGAACGGGCTTCGGCGAAGCCGCCGAGGAAGATGCGGGTCAACAGATCCGCGAGGTGCCCCGAGTCGAGCGCACCAGCGGGGTCGTACCAGTTGTAGATCCAGTTCATCATCCCGAACAACGCATAGGTCGCGGCCGAGCGCTCGAGCGGGGGTCGCTCCGGCGCGACGTCCTTCAGCAGGCCTTCCAGCAGATTCACGTAGCGGCGTTTGATCTGATTGACCTTGCGCAGCCGCTCGCCGGAGAGCGCCAGCGCTTCGTGCGACAACACCTTCATCTCGGGCATGTGGGCCGCGAAGAAGGTGACGTGATGTTTGATGAAGGCCGCAAGGCGCTCCTCCGGGTCGACGGTCGGCTCGAGCGCTGCCTCGGCGCCGTCCATGACCTGGGTGAAACAACGCTCCTGGATGTGGTAGAGCAGCTCTTCCTTGCCGCGCACGTAGTAGTAGATCCCCGCAAGCGACATCCCGCTCGCCGCCGCCAGGTCGCGCATCGAGGTGCGGTCGTAGCCCTTGCCGGCAAACACGCGGGCGGCGTGGGAGAGCAGGGCGCTGAAGCGTTCGTCGTAGGGGCGCATGGTTTTCGAACGAGCGTTCGAAAATATACCCTCCCTGCCGCCTTAATTTCCAGCCATCTCCCACGTCAACCATCCGATCATGCCACCAGCGGAACCGGCCCTCGCGCCGGCAGGAGATGCCCAGTTGATCGCCGCCTGGCAAACGGGCGACGAGCGAGCGGCGGCGGAGCTGGTGCGGCGCCACGCCCGGGCCGTGGCCCGGTTTCTGGCGGGCGCAGGGGCGCCTGAGGCAGACCTGGACGACCTGGTGCAAGAGACGTTCATCCGGGCGTTCCGGGCGGTGGCGAGCTTCCGCAGTCAGTGTCAGTTCCGCACCTGGCTGCTGACGATCGGCGGCAACGCCCTGAAGGACCTGGGGCGGCGGTTGGCGCGGCGCCGCGTGGTGCCGCTGGACGAGCGGCTCGAGTCGAAGGACGGGGATCCGCACGAGCGTACGGTGGCGGGGGAGACGGAAGAGCGGTTGCGCCACGGGCTCACGCGCCTGCCGCGGATGCAACGGGAAGTGTTCCTGCTGCGGGCGCAGCAGGGGCTGGAGTATGGAGAAATCGCGGCGGCACTCGATACCACCCCCGGCGCCGCGCGGGTGCACTACCACCATGCGGTGAAACGACTCAAGGAGTGGCTGAAATGATGCGCGATTCCGACGGCGTACACGACGAAGCCTTGCGGCAGGTTGCACGGCGCCTCGGCGCCGGTGCCGCCGATCGGCTCGACGTCGAACAGACCGCTCAGGCGGTGGTCGCGCGGCTGCGTGCCGGGGATGCGCCAGCACGGCCACCGATCCGCTGGACGCAACCCGCGTGGATGCGGGCGGCCGCGGGTGTCGTGTTGATCATCGGCGCCGGACTGCTGGTCTACTGGAGACTGCGTCATCCGGCTCCCGAGACCGTCGCTGCTCCGTCAGTCGTGGTGGCCTCGATTGATCCGGATCTCGCCGTGACTGAATTCCCGGAATTCACATCAGGTCAGCTCCGGGACGTGCTCAATGGTTTGGATTCGACGGTGGAGATAACCCCGACGGTGCATGCCGGAGAGGCCGGCGTCGAGGATCTCTCTGAACCGCAGTTGCAGTCACTGCTCAAGGCAATGGAGGACTGATGCGCGCGCTATGGTTGGCTCTCTCGTTGGCTGCCGCGACGACGCTCGCGGCGCAGGACCCGGCGGATTCCGGGGTGGCGGGGGACTCGGCGCATCTCGAGAACCTGCGGCAGGAGGTGCTCGGCCGCTACCGCGCCCGGGCACACGAGCTGCTGGGGCTGACTCCGGATCAGGCGGTCAAGTTCGACTCGGCGCAGTCCCGTGCCTGGGCGCAGCGCAAGCAGTACATGATGGACCGGCGGCGCATCAACATGGCATTGCAGGAGCAGATGCGCCCCGGCGTCGCGGCCAACTCCGACAGCGTGAGCAAGCTGCTCGACGCGCGCCGCCAGGTGACGCAGTCGCTGTTCAAGGCGGACGACCAGGAAGACCGGGAGATGGCCGGATTTCTGAATCCGGTGCAGCGCGCGCAGTACCAGGAGTTCCGCCAGCGGTTCCGCGAGCGCATCGCCGATGCGGTACGCAACAACCGGGGCGACATCATGCGGCCCGGCGGGCGGCCGGGGATGCGTCCGGGCGTGCGTCCGGGCATGCGTCCCGGCGGGGGACGTCGCCCCAGACCGTAGCCACTATATTTCCGCCTCCGCTCGACACTGACGGAGGCGGACATGTTTTTAGGGATCCCGGAGTGGGCGCTGGGCGCCGGCGTCATCATCATCGCGCTTTCGGTTGCGAAGTCGCTGTCGTTCGCGATCTCGCCAGGCCGGGCGGAGGAGCGCGAGCGGCTGCGCGGGGAGCGGCTGCGCGGTCGGAAGCCGTCGCTGCGCGACCTGTCGCAGGCGATCGACGATATCCGTGGCAGAGTCGGCGACACCGGGGATCTGCAGCAGCGGCTCGATGAGATGGCGGACGTGCAGCGCCGGTTGTCGGAGGTCGAAGAGCGGCTGGATTTCGCCGAGCGGCTGCTGACGAAGCAGCGCGACGTCGAGCGATTGCCGTTGGACAAGAAGTAGCGCGAGCCCGGGTGGCGGAACTGGCAGACGCGCAGGACTCAAAATCCTGTGTCGGCAACGGCATGCGGGTTCGATTCCCGCCCCGGGCACTCAGGCTGGTGCGCACAGCGCCGGAACTGCTCGACAATCGTACGGACATGGGGCTCGTGCAGCATCACGTCGCCCTCGCATCCCTCCGGACCGCAATACTCCTCGGTGTCCTGCGCCACGCGTTGCCAGCGCAGCGCCATCTTGTCTGGGCGCAGCCATTCCGTGTTCGGGAGAAACAGAGCTGCACGGCCGGCGAAATAGTGCGGGGTGTAGCGACGCAGCGCCACTAAGGTGGCGGCCTCAACCCGAGCGCGCCGGAGCAGCACCGGATCCGGCGCGGCAGGGTGGCTGGGGTCGTTGAGGTCACGCTGGGCTTCGCGCTGACGCCGTCGTTCTGCCAGTTTTGCGATGACGTAGCGGCGGCGCTCGTCGTTCGAACGGGCGGCGAGCGCCCGGACGTGGTTGCTGACCCACTCCGCCCGCAGTGCGAGGCGCAGCCGTAGCTGCGGCAGGAGCCGGAACCAGGTTGGATACGGGCTGCTGAACAGGGCGAGGAACGTGATGGCGGCGCCCTGCTGCAGGAGTTGTCGTGCCAGCTCGAACGCGATCGCGCCACCGGAGCAGTGGCCGGCGATGATATAGGGACCGTCGGGCCGGAATGCCCGGATCCGCGCGGCAAAGTATGCGGCCAGCTCCTCGACCCGCGTGAGGGGGTCGCTCTCACCATCGACACCGGGAGGCTGTAACCCGAAGAACGGCTGATCGTCGCCCAGGTGCTGCGCCAGGAACCGGTAGGAGAAGACGTTGCCGTTGTGCCCAGGGACGGCAAAAATGGGAACGCACTGTCCGCGGGGCTGCAGCGGCACAATGGCCCGCTCCTGGCGGGAAAGCGCTTCCGCTGAACGGAGGAATTCCACGATGGCGCTCTTGCGCTGCCGCAGCTGATCGCGCAGCTGGGGCGTCAACGCGCCGGTTGGCGCATTGCACCGCAGCTGGTCCCCTTCCGTCCAGACCTGAATGTCGCGGTGGCGCAATTCCTCGAGAAAGGCTGGCACGATCACACCGCGATCTCCTCTCGTTCGCCGGCGTCGGACGTCGGCGCCTTCGCCTTCGCCATCCACGACAGCCCATCGATGATCTCGGCCAGCCCGGCGACCGTCGGGCGCTCGAACAGATTGCGGAGCGGCAGATCCACGTCGAAGACGTCCCGGATACGTGACACGGCTCTGATCGCCACCAATGACTGCCCGCCCAAGTCGAAGAAGTCATCGTGAATGCCGATATGCTCCACCAACAGTAATTCGCTCCACATGGCCGCGAGTGCTTTCTCGGTCTCCGTGCGCGGCCCGACGACATCGCGAGCGGGCTGGATGTTCTCGTGGAAGAAGGTCGGCAGTACCTGGCGATCAACCTTGCCGTTCGAGGTGAGGGGCAACTTGTCCAGCCGGATGCAGTAGGCGGGCAGCATGTAGTCCGGTACCCACTGCGCCAGGTGGGCGCGGAGCTCCGCCACTGTCAGCGCCTTGTCGCTCACATAGTACGCCGCCAAGCGATGGATCTTTGTCTCATCCGTTCGCGGCAGCTCGCGATAGCCGATCTGCGCCATGATCTGCTGGACGCGCGGCTCATCAAGCTCATCGTCGAGCTCCGCCATTGCTTCATCGCGGGTCTTCTGCCCCAGGCGCACGTCCCAGCTGTAGGGCAGCGAGTAGTTGTGGAAGCCACGTTGTTTCTTGTGGACGTAGATGCCGACATCATTGATGAGGCAGTTGGTCGAACGGCCCGTATCCGAAGGACGCATCCACGGCGTGTGCTGCCGCAAGAAGGCATGCATCTCCGCCAGCGGCACACTCCAGTAGCGATAGAAGTCCACAAACCGGACGTCCTCGAATACCTTGTCGTCGCGGAAGACATCCACCTCGAGATGACACGACACCGCATCCTCACGACGGTGGTAGGCCTTGCGCGCTTCGAGCACGAGAGCATCGAGGTTCGCGACATTGAAATCCTTACGCTGGAACACCTCTTCCGTCAGCCGCGTCTCGAAGAACTGGCCACGCGAGAGTCCGGTGACGATGTACCGGATGTCCTTTTCGTGAGCGAGGTTGGTCGCCAGGGTATAGATCGTCTTGAAACAGCCATTGCAGACGTTGGCGAAACGCTGGAGGCTGTCGACGAAGATCGCATTCATGTGAGGTGTACCGCCGACGACGAGCTCGAGGCCCAGGGACTCCACGACGCGGCGAATGTTGGCCTTGGCTTCCTCCGAGATGAAGCCATTGTCCAACGTGAAGACCAGCGGCTTCAGTCCCAGGCTACAGATCTGATACAGCATGTACGTGCTGTCCTTGCCGCCGCTCAACAGCACCAGGCAGTCGTACGCCCCGGTTCGAGCAGCCCGCATCTCCGCGACGAGCGCCGTCAGTTCCCGAGCCGTTTTGAAGTAGGACTGCGCCTTCTCGACGTACGTGTCATACCCGCGGCAGACATTGCACACGCCCTCGGCGTCGAAGCTCGTACCCGGCACGTTGTCAGCGAGACCGCAGCGCGTGCAGCGGATGAGCGGTTTCGAGGCCTTCACCGTGGGGTCGACGATATCCACCACACACTCGCGAACATCGGCGTGTTGCAGGAGACGGGCTTCGATCTCGCCCAGCTCAACGCGCGCGCCGGCGATTTTCACCTGGTGATCGGCGCGGCCCAGGAATTCCATGCGGCCATCGGCGCTCCAGCGGGCAAGATCTCCAGTCTTGTAGAGACGCAACCGCGGCCCCTTCTGCCGAGGGTCTTCCGTCGTCAGAAATCTCTCCGCGGTGAGCTCCGGCCGGTTGAGGTAACCCCGAGCCAATCCGTCTCCCGCCAGATACATCTCACCGATACGGCCGATCGGTACGGGGCTGAGCTGCTCGTCGAGGATGTAGACGCCGGCATTGGCGGCAGGAATTCCGATCGGCACCGAGCGGGCGAGATCCTGCTCCTCGTCGTAGCAGTGAATCATGCAACCGACCGTGGCCTCCGTGGGCCCATATTCGTTGTAGATCTCCACCGGGCGACCGAAGCTGCGCGTGACATCACGGGCCAGTTCAGTCTTGAAGTCCTCGCCGCCCACGATCAGTTTGCGAATCTTGGTGTCGCGCAAGCGCATGTCCTTGATCATGGCGAGGTGCGCGGGCGTGAGCTTGACGATGTCGACCCCGCCGTCCTCGATGACCTGGACGATCGCCATGCCACGCATCCCCGGGTCCTCGCGAAACACCGCGATGCGGCCACCGGAAATGAGCGGCGTGAAGATCGACGTCACCGTGAGATCGAACGCCAGCGAGGAGAACAGCGGCCAGGCCAGGCGTTCGCCCCGGCTGTACTGCGCGTTGGCCCACCAGGCGTAATTGACCAGGCTGCGGTGCTCGATCATCACGCCCTTGGGCGTGCCGGTGGAGCCTGAGGTGTAGATGACGTAGGCGAGGCTGTGAGGAGACATCGGCGATCGCGGATTCGACACCGGGTAACCCCGGATGGCCGCGCAGTCGGCGTCCAGTGTCACCACGTGCACGCCGTCGCTCGGCAAGTCGCCCACCAGATGCGACTGGGTCACCACCGCCGGCACCGTTCCGCCAAGTCCGTCCGCGATCTCCCGCAACATGAAAGCGAGACGGTCCTTCGGGGAGCCCGGGTCAACGGGCACGTAGGCGGCACCGGTCTTGAGTACGCCGAGGATGGCGCACACCACCTCGATGGAATGCTCCATGTACAGCACAACGAGGTGATCCGGGCCAACGCCGAACGTGCCGAGATGCGCCGCCATCTGGTTCGCACGGTCGTTGAGCTCGCGATACGTCAACGCGCGATCCGCCAGGCGGATGGACGGAGCCTCCGGGGTGCGCGCGACCTGAGCTTCAAACAGATCGATGATGGTCTGGTCCACCGGATAGGGCGACGCCGAGTCGTTGTACGCGATGACCAACGACCGATGCTCACGCTCCGTGAGCAGGCTGGACGACCTGATGGCGGTACTGTCCTCGACGCCGGTCCGTGTGATCATAGGGATGAGGCAATCAACTCCTTCAGGATTTCATTGGTGCCGGCGTAGATGCGATGCACCCGGCTGTCGGTCCACATGCGGGCGATCGGATACTCCGCCACATAGCCGTACCCGCCGTGCAGCTGAACGCATTCATCGACGATGCGGCACTCGCAGTCGGTCAACCAGTACTTCGCCATGGCGATGGTGAACTCGTCGAGCTCGCCGGCGATGAAACGCTCGATGCAGCGATCGAGGAAGACCCGGGCGATATGCGCTGCGGTCTTGCACTCGGCCAGCTTGAAGCGCGTATTCTGAAAATCGATCAGCGCCTTGCCGAACGCCTGGCGCTGTTTCACATACGTGGTCGTAATGGCCACAGCCCGCTCCATGGTTGCGACGGCGGCCACGCCAATCGCGAGGCGCTCATAGCCCATTTGCTCCATGATCTGGAAGACCCCGCGGCCCTCGGCGGGCCCGAGGAGATTCGAGACCGGGACACGCACATCGTCGAAGAACAACTCGCAGGTGTCCTCAGCGTGCATCCCGATTTTGTCGAGCGGGCGGCCGACGCGGTATCCGGGAAGATCCTTCGCTTCAACGATGATGAGCGAGATGCCCTTCGGGCCGGTGGCTTTGACATCGGTCTTCGCCGCGAGGCAGATCATGCCGGCGTGCGAGCCGTTGGTGATGAATGTCTTTGAGCCGTTGATGACGTACTGCTCGCCGTCGCGACGGGCGGTGGTGGTGATGCCCTGCAAGTCGGAGCCGGCGCCGGGTTCGCTCATCGCGATCGCCGCCACCAGCTCGCCGCGCGCCATGCGGGGAAGCCAGCACTGTTTGTGCGCGTCGCTGCCGTAGGTGAGAATGTATTGCGCGACACTATTGTGGATGAAGCAAGCGAAGTGGACTCCCGCTCGAGCGAGCTCCTCGACGACGACGGTCTGGTGGGCGAAGGTTCCGCCGCCGCCGCCGTATTTCGGGGGCACGTCGCTGAGCAACATGCCGAGTGCACCGGCCTTCGTCCACGCGTCGGCATCGGGGCGCTGCTGCTCGCGCCAGCGGGCTTGGTGGGGCGCGAATTCGCGTTGGATGAACTCGCGCACCGTGGAGCGGAACAGCTGCAGCTCGTCACTCCACCACGGAGACTGATAGCAGGACATCAAGCGGCTGCTTTGGCGAAGGTCCCATCCCAGGCGATCGCCGCGACGTAACCCGCAGCCGGGTGAAAACTGTCCAGCGACCAGCCGCAGGCGTCCCCAGGGGTGTCGTCGACGCGCAGGATCTTCGCGGGTTCACGCGGCGTGAGCGATACATCAAAGCGATCGAGCCGATGGAACACGCCGTCGCCGAGCGCTTTGACGAACGCTTCCTTGCGCGTCCAGCAATTGAAAAAGCCGAGCGGCTGGTCGCGCGGGTCGAGGGCCCGGTAGGCCTCGGACTCACGGCGCGAAAACAACCGCGCAGCGATGGCGTCGGCGTCGCGGATCATCCGGACGGCTTCGACGTCGATCCCAACCTCGCGACCGAAGGAAAAGGCATATACGGCGACCTCGTCGCGGTGCGATACACTGAAGCGCAGGTCTTCGTCCGCCCCACGAGGCGCGAGCGCAGGTTTGCCGCGTGCCCCGTACACCAGCTCAACGGATTCAGGCCGCACGCCCAACCGCCCCGCGAGCAGCTGCCGCAGTCGGGCACGCGCGACGATGAATCGGCGGGCATCGCGATCGAAGACGAACTGGCTCGCTCTGTGTCGCTCGGCATCCGAGAGCAGTACCAGTGACGCGTGCACGGCCGCGGGCCCCACCGCCAGGTGTGACACCACGACCTCGATCGCGTCGTCGCGCTCGAACGTACGTCTGCATGGCTGCACGAAGCGCCTGGACGTG
>DATLVL010000155.1:0-2090 GCA_035577525.1 Gemmatimonadales bacterium
CGCTCGGGGGCGGTGGACATCGTGGTGGTCGATTCGCTCGCTGCCCTCGTTCCCAAGGCTGAGATCGAGGGGGAGATGGGCGACTCCCACATGGGCTTGCAGGCACGTCTCATGAGCCAGGCGTTGCGCAAGCTCGCGGGCTCGATCAACCGCTCGCGCACCTCTGTCATCTTCATCAATCAGCTGCGTGAAAAGATCGGCGTGATGTTCGGCAACCCCGAGACGACCACCGGTGGCCGGGCACTCAAGTTCTACGCCTCGGTACGACTCGACATGCGGCGCATCGCGCCGGTGAAGGAGCGCGAGGTGGTGATCGGCAATCACGTGCGCGTGAAGGTCGTGAAGAACAAGGTCGCCCCGCCGTTCCGGCAGGCGGAGTTCGACATCATGTTCGACGAAGGAATCAGCCGCGAGTCGCTGCTCGTCGACATCGCCGCCGAGGCGGGGATCATCGACAAGTCCGGCGCCTGGTACACCTACGGCAAGGACCGCATCGGCCAGGGCAGGGAAAACGCCAAGCTCTACCTGAAAGACCATGCCGACATGGCGCTCGAGATCGAAGGCAAGGTCAAAGAGCACCTCGGTGTAAAGGCCTCGGCGCCCGTGGAGTCCGCCGAGGAGGAGTCGTCCAGCGGCGAGGAGTGACGTGCCGGTCGTGACCGATCTCGCCCCCGATCCGCGCCAGCCTGGCTATCAGGTGGTCGAAGTGGATCGGGGGCGATTTGCGTCCCTCCCGGCGGCGGCGCTCGAGCCGCTCGAGATCTCCTGCGGCGCCGCGCTCGACCCCCAGACCTTCAGCGTGCTGCACCAGCTTGCCGACATCGAAGCGGCGTATCGGGCGGCGCTGCGGGCCCAGACGCGGCGGCCCCACGCCCGCGCCGACTTGCGGCGCCGGCTCATGAAGAAGCAGCACCCCGGCGCCGCGGTCGACGCCGCACTGGAGCGGCTCGCGGCGCAGGAGCTGCTCGACGACCGCCGCTTCGCCGAGCATTTCGTGGCGACGCGCGCCCAGCAGGGTAGAGGATCGATACGCCTGCTGCAGGATCTGCGGCGGCAGGGCGTGGACCAGCGCGTTGCCGAAACGGCGGTGCGGACATCGCTGGCCGCGGAGGGCATCGACGAGGCAGCCGCGCTGCGTCAGGTCGCCGAGCGCCGCGCCCGCCAGCTCGGCGCCCTGCCGCCGGCCACCAAGCGGCGCCGCCTGCTCGCCTACCTGGCGCGGCGCGGATATCGGGGGGCTGAGGTGCGAACGGTGGTGGAGCAACTGATACTGCAGACTCCTTAACCGGGGTCAACCACGCCTGCGAATCACCAGGGCCTGGCATCCGGGGCCCACTATATTTGACCGGATGAAATCGGCGGACATCCGCGCCAAGTTCATCCAGTACTTTGCGGCCCGCGGGCACCGGGAGGTGCCCAGCTCGAGCCTCGTCCCTGCCGACGACCCCACCCTGCTGTTCACCAATGCCGGCATGGTGCAGTTCAAGCGCGTATTCCAGGGCCTGGAACGGCGCGACTATTCGCGCGCAGTCACGAGCCAGAAGTGCGTCCGCGCCGGCGGGAAGCACAACGACCTGGAGCAGGTCGGTCACACCACCCGACACCATACTTTCTTCGAGATGCTCGGCAACTTCTCCTTCGGAGACTACTTCAAGGCCGAAGCGATCGAGTTCGCCTGGGAGTGGGTGACCGGCAAAGACTGGCTCGGCATCGACCCCGACCTCCTCTACGTCACCGTTCACCACTCGGACGACGAAGCCCGCGCCCTGTGGCGCAAGATCACGGGGATCAAGGACACCCGCATATTCGGTTTGGGCGACAAGGACAACTTCTGGCAGATGGCGGACACCGGCCCCGCCGGTCCGAGCGCCGAACTCAACATCGACCTGCGGCCACGCCACGAGCGTGGACGGGGCGAAGTCTCGACGGACGAGTTCGTGCGCCTGAACGACGCGGGGCAGATGCTCGAGATCTGGAACCTCGTCTTCATGCAGTACGATCTCCAGGCCGACGGGTCACGGCTCCCGCTGCCCAAGCCCTCGGTCGACACCGGGGCGGGCCTCGAGCGCATCGCGGCGGTGATGCAGGGC
>DATLVL010000156.1:0-10347 GCA_035577525.1 Gemmatimonadales bacterium
ATCTATGCCGCTTCGTCGGCGCGCATCGCGTGGTGCTGTGCCGGGAGCGCAATTCTCAGGACGCGAACTACGCAGCGCTGGAGGAGAACCGGGAACGGCTGGAGGATATGCGGGCCGAGGACGGGAGTCGACTCGAGATCATCGATCTGCCGATGCCCGCCCCGGTGATGTTCGACGGCCGGCGGCTCCCCGCCAGTTACGCCAATTTTTACATCGCGAACGCCGCGGTGCTCGTTCCTACCTTCAACGATCCGCAGGACCGCGTCGCGCTCGGGATCCTGGCGGAGGTGTTCCCCGATCATCCCGTCGTCGGCATTCACGCGGTCGATCTGGTGTGGGGGCTCGGCACGTTGCATTGCCTCACTCAGCAGGAGCCCGTATTATGAGAAAAGCCTCCGCCCGCTCCCGCATCGGAAGCGGGCGTTTCGTATTTTCGCGGCCTGAAGCCCGCGCTCGGAGCTGACGCGGCGTCTTTGAAGACGCGTCGCCGCAGGCGCCGAGCGATGGCTTGAGCCGCCGTAACGAGCCAGCTCGGGATTCTTCCAGACGGTATTCTAGGACCAGGAGAGGTGCGATGCGCCTGATTACGACCATCATTCGGCCGGAACGGCTGCCCGAGGTCAAGGCCGCGCTGTTCCGCGCGGGTGTCACCGGCATCACGTTGAGCCGCGTCACCGGCCACGGCGGGGAGCGGGAGGTCGTCGAGCAGTACCGCGGCAGCACCATCGTGGCGGAGTTTCACGAGAAGGTGAAGATCGAGATGGTGTGTTCCGAGTCGTTCGTCGAGCCGACGATTCAGGCCATCCTGTCCGCCGCCCGGACCGGCGAAGTGGGCGACGGGAAAATTTTCGTCCAGCAGCTCGAGCGCGTGATCCGGATCCGTACCGGCGAGCAGGACAACGACGCCCTCACCGCCGTCAACGCCGATCAGGTGCAACAAGCCGCGATCGACGCGGCAGGAAAGCCATGAACCAGATCTCTGCCGGGGATACCGCCTGGGTGCTGGCGTCGAGTGCGCTCGTCCTGCTGATGACGGTCGGTCTCGCCTTCTTCTACGGCGGCCTCGTCCGGTCGAAGAACGCGCTCAATACGATGATGATGAGCGTCGTGGCGCTCGGTGTGATCGGCCTGCAATGGGTGTTGTTCGGGTACTCCCTCGCGTTCGCGCCAGGCAACGGGTGGATCGGCGGGCTCAGCTGGTGGGCGTTCCGCGGCGTCGGGCTCGAGCCCAACCCGGCCTATGCCGCGACGATCCCGCTGCAGGCACACGCCGTTTTTCAGGCGATGTTCGCGATTATCACGCCGGCCCTGATTTCCGGTGCAATCGTGGAACGCATGCGCTTCCGGGCCTACATCGCCTTTCTCGTGCTGTGGGCGACCCTGGTGTATGACCCGCTCGCGCACTGGGTGTGGGGCGCGGGCGGCTGGCTGCAGAAGCTCGGGGCGCTCGACTTCGCCGGCGGCACGGTCGTACACATTTCGGCCGGCGTGTCCGCTTTCGTCGCGGCCCGCATGCTAGGGGCCCGACAGGGATTCCGCCGCACGCCCCTGGTACCGCATAACGTTCCCTTCGTGCTGCTCGGCGCCGGGCTGCTGTGGTTCGGGTGGTTCGGCTTCAACTCCGGATCGGCGCTGGCGGCCAACGGCATCGCGGTGCTGGCGTTCGTCAACACCAATACCGCCGCCGCCGCCGCCCTCGTGATGTGGGCGGCGCTCGATGTGCTGCGCGGCGGGAAGGTGACCGCCGTAGGCGCCGCGACCGGCGCCGTCGTGGGGCTCGTGGGCATCACGCCTGCCGCGGGCTACGTGACCGTCCGGGCAGCCATCGTCATCGGCGCGGCGTGCGCGGTGCTGAGCTATTTCGCGATTCAGCGGCGCTCGAAGAGCGGGCTCGACGACTCGCTCGACGTCTTCTCGTGCCACGGCCTCGCCGGGATCGGCGGAGCGCTCCTAACGGGGGTGTTCGCAAACAAGTTCGCGAATCCCGGAGCCGCCAATGGTCTGCTGCACGGAAACCCCGGCCAGCTGGGCATCCAGGCATTGGCCGTGGCGGCCGCGATCGGCATCGCGGCGGTGGGGACGTTCGTGATCTTCACCGTCGTCCGCGCCGTCTTCGGCGTGCGGCCGCAGGTGCGCGATGAAATCCTGGGCCTCGACGTAACCGAGCACGGCGAGGAAGCGTATCTCGGCGGCGACCTAGGCGGCCTGGCCGGCCCGGGCACGTCCATCGGGGAAGGCGTCGTGCTGTCCGCCCCACCGCCGCGGGTGGCGGTCCGATGACGACACCGGCACCGGCGGATTACCTCTACCGCGATAAGAAGCTCGGCGACACCACGCCCATCACCCTCGAGACGGCCCCGGACGTGTTCCGTCCGACCTCGACGTCGGTGCTGTTGCTCCGCGCGGCGCGGCACCTGCTGCAGCAGCAAGCGGCGACGTCGGTACTCGACCTGGGGTGCGGCTGTGGGGTGGTCGCCGTGGTGCTGGCCGGCGCAGTCGGCAATGGTGGGAAGGTGTCGGCGTCGGATGTGAGCCCAGCCGCCGCCAGGCTCACGCTCAAGAACGCCGCGAAGAACGGCGTATCGGTCGAATGCCGCTCAGGGAGCCTGTTCGAGCCGTGGGCCGGCCGGCGCTTCTCGATGATCGTCGACGACGTGGCGGGTGTCGCGGAGCCGCTCGATCGTCTCTCGGGGTGGTACCCGGGTGATGTGCCGAGTGAGGCGGGGCCCGACGGGACGCGCTGGATCCTCGAGATCCTCGACCAGGCGCCGAACTACCTCGAGCCGGGCGGGCGCTTCGTGTTCCCCGTGATCACGCTGGCCCGGGAGGAGCCCATACTCGCGCGGGCCCGCGAGCGGTTCGGGTCGGTGCGCCTCCTGGAAGAACAGTGGTATCCGTTGACCGAGGCGCTCACTCCCCACATGCCGCTGATCGAGCGACTTGTCGGCGAAGGACGGGTTCGTCTGCAGCGGCAAGGGAGCCGGACCTGCTGGGCGACGATGATTTACCTGGCGGAGGAGCCGGTCTCGACGATGCGTTGAATGTGGTGCAGCACGCGGAGGTGGATCGCGGAGACGATCTGCCCCGCCGCTACGGCCCAGTAGCCCTGCGGAGACATTTCCACCTCGTACCGGGTGCGTCCCACGATACGCGTGCGTCCCCCCGGCAACGCAGTGAGCTCGAATTCCCCGTGTGTCGCGCGGAAGTAACCGTCCAGATGCGGCGGGTTCACATCGCGATATGGGCTCCACTCGTGCATCGGCGGTGCCTGGCGCACGATATCGAAGGCGAGGCGGTGCCCCGGGTCCCATGCGGTGATCGGCTCGACGAAACTGCCGGTGGTGAAGTCGCAGTAGCGCGTCGCGCCGACTCCCGTCCCGACGATGCGCGCGCGCGAGGGGTAGGCGACGCCGATGCGGAACAGCCACTCGGTGGGGGGCGGGATCTCCGGGAAACTCACGACACGCTGCCACACCTGATCGGGCGGAGCGGCGATCTCGACAGTCGAAACGACCTCATACGACGGCGGCGGGACCTTCGGCTCCGACAGCACCAGAAGCGGCGCCAATAACGCGGCAAGCCCGGCCGTCTCGTGACCACGCAGTGCCACGGCCCGGCCGAGCAATGCCCCGGGGATCGCCACCAGCGCCGCGAGCGGAAAGGCGAGCAGCAGGCAGAAGGCACCCTCGGCGGCGAAAAAGAGCAGCAGTATGCCGGCCAGCAGCAGCGCGAGCAGCGCGAGGCGAATTGTCTCTCCCACGCGCCGGGGGTGGTTGGAATTGAATACCTGTGCGCTCACCCACCCGGCGGTGAATGGGGTGCCGAGGAACAGCCCGAACGAATAATTCCGCTTGAAGTAGACACCCAGGAGGATCGTAGGAATGGTGACGGCGAGCGCCGCGCCGAGCCCCAGTAGCGCGCTGCGGCGCCGGTCGGCGGTTACTGGATCGGGAACCCGTGCGCGCCATTGAGAGGTCGGGACCGTGGGCAGCACGCATAGCGTGAGCATCAACAGGAATTTCAGGTAGGGAATGAAGAACAGCACCGCCAACCATGCGGGTCGGTCCGCATCGACGGCGCGCCGCATCGACATGCTGACGCCGATCCACAGGAACGGCAGCGTCCAGAGCGCGAGCCCGAGCATCACCGAAGGCGGGACACCCCGCAGCGCGCCGGCGCGCACCGACCAGAGCGGGCTCACGTAGTCGAACGGCTGCCACCACCGCCCGGTATACGAAAACACCACTGTGGTATCCACCAGGTACTTCAACAACATGAGACCGGCGCCCGTCAGGAGGTACGTGCGCCGGTCGACGCGTTCGGAGAGCCCGAACCAGAGTCGGAGGATCCGTTTCACCAGAAGATCAGCCCGCCACGCTCCACGTCCTCCCGCGTCGCAGCAGGGCGTTCAGGTCACGGTCCTTCCCGGACGCGACGAGCTGCTCCTCCACGAGTCCGTTGTATGAAGGAGCCGGATTGCAGAACAACACGCCGATCGCCATCGGGAACTGCGGCGGCCGCAGTCCCGCGAGCAGGCTCGCCAGGGCCTGATTCGTTTCGTCGTGGACCAGCAGGTCCTGCTCGCCCACGCCGTTCTCCCCCACCGTCACAACCTCGAGCTCCAGCCGACCGGGGACGAGACGCAACCCTAGACGCCCGTCGGCGCCGAAGCGCAGCGGTTGCCCATGCTGGACGTGGATCTGCCTCTCGGTCGCGACCGACTTCTCGATAAAGTCGTCGAACACGCCGTCGTTGTAGACGACGCAATTCTGAAAAATCTCGATGAACGACGCCCCGCGGTGTGCGTGCGCGCGTTTCAGCGTCTCCACGAGCCGCGGCTGCTGCGTATCGATCGCCCGGGCGACGAAACGGGCGCCGGCGCCGAGCGCGAACGCGCAGGGGGAGACGGGGTTGTCGAGCGAGCCGCCCGGCGTCGACGGCGACTTGGTGCCGGGCCGCGACGTGGGCGAATACTGGCCCTTGGTGAGGCCGTAGATCTCGTTGTTGAACAGCAGGATCTGGAGATCGACGTTGCGCCGCAGCACGTGCAGCAGGTGGTTGCCGCCGATCGACAGCCCGTCGCCGTCCCCGGTGACCAGCCACACGTCGAGGTTGGGATTCGCGAGCTTCACCCCGGTGGCGATCGCCGGCGCCCGGCCGTGAATGGTATGGAAGCCGTAGGTCGAGATGTAATAGGGGAAGCGCGAGGAGCAGCCGATGCCCGAAACGAACACCGTCGTCTCCCGCCGCGCGCCCAGATCGGCGAGCGTCTTCTGCACCGCCTTGAGGATTGCGTAGTCCCCGCATCCGGGACACCAGCGCACCTCCTGGTCGGACGCGAAATCCTTGGGAGCGAGACTGGGGGAGAGAGTCGCAGTCATTGGCGCTCCGTGATCGCCTCGGCGATCGTCGAGACTTTGAACGGTTTCCCCGTAATCTGATTGAGCCCGACGGCCGGAATGAGGAACGCCGCGCGGAGCAGCTGCACCAGCTGGCCATTGTTCAGCTCGGGGACGAGCACACGGTCGAACCGTCGCAGCAGCTCGCCGAGGTTCTGCGGGAACGGGGCGAGATAGCGAATGTGGATGTGCGACGCCTCGAGTCCCTGCGCTCGGGCCTGCTTCACACCCTGATGGATCGCGCCGTAGGTCGATCCCCAGCCGACCACTGCCAGCGGCCCCCGGTCCTCGCCCAGCGCCACCGTCTGCAACGGAATGTCCCGCGCGATGCCGGCGACTTTCGCCGCCCGTGCCTTGGTCATGCGGTGGTGGTTGTCGGGATCGTAGGAGATGTGCCCCGTCTCATAGTCGCGCTCCAACCCGCCGATGCGGTGCTCCAGCCCCGGCGTCCCCGGCACCGCCCACGGACGGGCTTGGGTCTCGGGGTCTCGCAGGAATGGATGGAATCCCTCGGGCTCCGTGCGGAACTGGACGGGGAATTGCGGCAACGCCCCCATGTCGGGGATGCGCCACGGCTCGGAGGCATTGGCGAGGCTCTCGTCCGACAACAGGATCACCGGCGTCATGTAGCGCGTCGCGAGGCGCACCGCTTCCATCGCCACATCGAAGCAATCCGACGGCGTCGCGGACGCGATCACCGGCAACGGGGCGTCGGCGTTGCGGCCCAGCACCGCCTGGAACAGGTCCGATTGCTCGTTCTTGGTCGGCATCCCGGTGGACGGGCCCGCGCGCTGCGAGTCGATCACCACGACCGGCAGCTCCGTCGCGATGGCGAGTCCCAGCCCCTCGGTCTTCAACGCGATGCCCGGCCCGGACGACGAGGTAACGCCGAGTACGCCGGCGTAGGCGGCGCCGATGCAGGCGCAAATCGCCGCGATCTCGTCTTCCGCCTGAAAGGTGAGCACGCCGTGCGAGCGCAGCCCTGCGAGAGTGTGCAGCACCGGCGACGCGGGCGTGATCGGGTAGGAGGCGAACACCATCCGTTCGAGCCCCGCGGCGCGCATCCCGGCGATCAGGCCCCACGCGATCGCCTCGGTGCCGCTGACCGCGCGGTACAGCCCCGGTGCGACAGGGGCCGGGGCGACGTAATAGGTGCCGACGTTGCTCGGCAGCTCGGCCGTCTCGCCGAAGGCGTGCCCCGCGTTCAAGGCGGCGACGTTGGCCGCTGCGATATGCGGCGTCTTGGCGAACTTGCGCTGCAGCCACTCCACCGTCGCCTGGCGCTCGCGCCCGAACATCCAGAGCATCAGGCCCAGCGCCCACATGTTGCGGCAACGGTGCGCGTCGCGCGTGCCGAGGTCGAAGGGCTTCACAGCTTCCTCGGTGAGACGCGTGATATCCACCGTCAGCAGCCGGTACGTCGCGAGCGACCCGTCGCTGAGCGGGTTCACGGCGTAGCCCGCCTTGGCGAGGTTGCGCTCGGTGAAGGCGGCGCTGTCGACGACCAGCGTACCGTCGGAACGCAGGTCCTCGAGATTGACCGTGAGCGCAGCCGGATTCATGGCCACCAGCGCATCGAGCTGGTCGCCGGCGGTGAGCACGTCGCTCGAGCCGAACTGGATCTGGAACGCGGAGACGCCGAACGTCGTGCCGGGTGGGGCGCGAATCTCGGCCGGGTAGTCCGGGAACGTCGAGAGATCGTTGCCGGCGAGCGCGGTCTCGAGGGTGAACTGGGAGCCCGTAACCTGCATGCCGTCGCCAGAATCGCCGGCGAACCGGATCACGGCGTGCTCCCGCTCTTCCCGTGAGACCGCGCGCGCGGGCGGGGACGCAGTAGCCATCGACGACCGAATCATACGTCGAACGCGGCGGCGCAGCCAGCACCGGTTGTCGCACCCCCGCTCGGCCCGTAGGTTAGCGCTGGGACCCCGTCTCCCGGAGGTTGGGCCACATGCTCCGCTGCGCGAAGTTCCTGCCGCCGTCGCTTGCGCTCGTCGTCGCCGCGTCCGTCATTGCCAATCCCGTCGTCGCCCAGAACATCCCCAAGCGCCCGCAGATCGACCCCGGCGCGGACACGAATTCAGCGCAGGCCTACTACTCGTTCGGAATGCGGATCGCGCAGAACGATCCGCGACATGCGGCAGACGCCTTCTACTGGGCGGCACAGCTCAACCCGACATGGGCACAGCCGCTGTACGCCCGCCGCATCGCACTGCTCCTCGGCGCCGATGATCCCTTCATCACGAGTTATCTGGAAGGCGATCGCGGCGTGCATCGCTCCAAGCGGGGAGCCTTCATCGACTCCCTCGAGCTGCGCGCGCGCATGCTGGATCCGTTTCTCGTTCGGGATCTCGACGAAGAGCTGCTGCGCCGCTACAT
Organism: Gemmatimonadales bacterium; assembly: GCA_035577525.1. GTDB lineage: Bacteria > Gemmatimonadota > Gemmatimonadetes > Gemmatimonadales > GWC2-71-9 > DASTHG01. Next base: position 7,779 of record DATLVL010000156.1, read on the forward strand.
CCTGGCGGTCTTCCAGATGTCGCAGCGCGGTGCCGACCGGGTGAACGGGTCGGCGGCGTCGGAGTTCTCCTTCTACCTCGACTCGTACTGGAAGACGGAAGCGCCGCCCTACATGCGCGCCGTGCTGGCGGCGAGCGAGCGGCGTTTCCCCGAGGCGCTGCGGTACTACCGCGACGCCTTGTCGCAGAACAAGCAGGAGGCCGCCGAGATTCATCTGGCTCGGGGCCAGATCTTTTTCCTGCTCGGCAACAACGACAGCGCGCGGGTCGAGATGCAGCTGGGTCTCGATACGCTGCGGGGGCGGGACACGCGGGACTTCGTCTACCTCTATGAATCCAAAGGAGTGCTCGAGCACAGTATCGGACTGATCGACGAGCGGCAGGGGTTGCTCGACCAGGCGCGCGAGGCGTATGCGCGGGCGTTGCAGGAAGACCTGAGCTACTACCCCGCTCATCTGCACCTCAGCGTGCTGGCCATGACCGATGGCGACAGCACGACCGCCCTCAACGAAATGGATCTCGCGGCCCAGATCCGGGATGACGACCCGTGGGTGCAAACGGCCTACGCGTCGCTGCTCGCCCAGCTGGGACACATCGACGAGGCCGACCAGCACCTGAAGCGCGTCGTCGCCCTGGCGCCCTTCTACGCCGCCCCGTACTACGCGCTCGGCCGCGTGGCCGAGATGGCGAAGAAACCGGCCGACGCGGCGCAGCACTATCACGCGTTCCTCGCCCACGCGGCGGCGCAGGATGCCCGCGTCGCCGACGCGCGCGGCCGCCTGACGACCCTGGAGGCAAGCGTTCCGCCGCACCAATGACGCGCGGTCTCTTCGTGGCCATCGTTGCGGGCTGCACCGCGTGCTCCCCCTCCCGCGATTGGCCGGTCACCGGCGGCGATCCGGGGAACACGCGCTTTTCGCCGCTCGACCAGATCAACCGCGGCAACGTCGCGCAGCTGCGGGTTGCCTGGACGTACCACACCGGCGACGCGCCGCCGCAGGGGCCTTCCGAGATTCAGGCGACGCCGATCGTCGTGGGCGGCGTGCTCTACACCACGACACCGTCTCTCGCCGTGATCGCGCTGCGTGCCGATCGCGGCACGCTGCTGTGGCGCTTTGACCCCTTCGCCCATCGCGCGCGCGCAACGCATGTCAACCGCGGCGTCGTCTATTGGGCTGACGGTCGCGACCATCGCGTTTTTTTCACGGCCGGGCGACGGCTGTACGCGCTCGACGCGCGGACCGGTCGACCCATTTCCACCTTCGGCGACTCGGGCTCGATCGACTTGGGCGCGGGGCTGGGTCGCGACGTATCGAACGCGTATCTCGTCGCGACCAGTCCTGGCGTCATCTACAAGGATCTCCTGATCCAGGGCACGCGCGTGGGAGAGGAGGAGGGCTCCGCACCGGGAGACGTGCGGGCGTACGACGTCCGGAGCGGCAGGATCCGCTGGACGTTCCACACGATTCCGCACCCGGGCGAGCCCGGATACGGCACGTGGCCGCGCGACGCGTGGCGGACGGCGGGCGGCGCGAACTCGTGGGCCGGGATGTCGGTCGACGTGCCGCGGGGACTGGTCTACATCCCCACCGGCTCGGCCACGCCGGATTTCTACGGTGGAGCCCGCAGCGGCGCCAATCTGTTCGCCAACTCGCTGCTGGCGCTCGACGCGGCGACCGGCACATGGCGCTGGCACTTCCAGACGGTGCACCACGACCTCTGGGATCGCGATCTCCCGGCCGCGCCGAACCTCGTCACCGTCACGCGCAAGGGCAAGCCCGTGAGCGCGGTCGCCCAGATCGCGAAGAGCGGCTTCCTGTTCCTGTTCGACCGGACGAACGGCGTGCCGCTCTTTCCGGTGGAGGAGCTCCCGGTCCCATCATCCGATCTGCGTGGCGAGCACGCGTGGCCGACACAGCCGGTTCCGATCCAGCCCGCGCCGTTCGCGCGTCAGGCCGTGGACGAAACCACGCTGACCACTCTGTCACGCGCGTCACACGCCGCCGCACTGCGCCGCTATCGCACGCTGCGCCACGCCTCGCTGTTCACACCCCCGAGCCGCGAAGGCACGATCGTCTTCCCGGGGTTCGATGGCGGCGGCGAATGGGGCGGCGCCGCGGTCGACACGGGAACGGGCGTGCTGTACGTCAACGCCAGCGACGTTCCCTGGATCGCCGCGATGCGCCCCGTCGCGACGCTGTCGCAAACCGTCGCGCGTGCGCGCACCGGGCCCGCGGTCTATGCCGCCGCCTGCGCCAGCTGCCACGGGGCGGATAAGCGCGGCCGCGAGCGCGCCCCGTCGCTCGTGAACGTCGCCGCGCGACTCTCGGCGGATCAGATCGGGCAGGTGCTGGCGGCCGGCCGCGGCTTCATGCCTTCGTTCGGCCGGCTGTCTGAGGAGCAGCGCTGCCTGGTGACCGCGTACCTGCTCGGCACAGCCGCTCCCGCGGGGTCAGGAAGCTGTACGGCGACCGCGGCCCAGTCGGCGGCCGCGCCCCAGTCGCCCTATGAGTTCGCCGGATACGAACGCTGGAGAGACTCGAGCGGCTATCCGGCGGTGAAGCCGCCCT
>DATLVL010000157.1:0-2349 GCA_035577525.1 Gemmatimonadales bacterium
AGACCCCCCACAAGTGCTATCTGTTCTACGGCAGCGGTGGACCGATCGGCCCAGCCACGATCGAGGGCCGCATCACCTGCAACTAGACCGGCCCTGGCAGGAGTTTCCACGCCGCCGCGAGGGGATGTGTTTCGCCCTCGACGGCGGCGTTTGGCTGCACCGCTGGCGCATCCGCGATGAGCCGATGGCGCACCTCGTGAGCGCCAATAAGGAGCGGCTGCTGGCTGTCGGCCGGATGCTCGGGCTGACTCCTGCCTGGCTGCAGTACAAGCCCCTCAAGGATCCGCGGACCGGCGTCCGCGTCGAGGCATGGCATTGGGACGTGCTCGGCTCCCGACTCAAGCTGCTCGAGACTCCCCGCTAGAGCTCGGCGCGCGGCGCGCGCACCCCCGGCCACCAATTCCAGCGGCCGGCGATGTGCATGATCGCGGGGACCAGGATCATGCGGATCAACGTCGCGTCGAGCAACACGGCGACAGCCAGGCCGAAACCCAGGAACTGCACGGCGAGCACCCGCGCGAACGCGAACGTGCCGAACACGAGGATCATGATCGCGGCCGCGAAGGTGATCGTGGAGGCGGTCATGGAGAGTCCCTCCATGGTCGCATGATCGTTGCGTCCGGTCTTGTCGAAGACTTCCTTCACGCGTGTCAGCAGAAACACCTCGTAGTCCATCGACAGGCCGAACACCGTCGCGAACACCAGCACCGGCACCACCACGAAGATCGCCTCCGTCGGTCCTTCGAGGCCGAATATCCTGGCGCCGTAGCCGTGCTGGAACACCAGCACCGTGACGCCGAACGCGGCCCCGACGGACAGACAATTGAGCAATACCGCCTTCAGCGGCACGAGCAGCGAGCGGAACGCCACGAGCAGCATGAGGGCCGTGGTGCCGAGCACCAGCAGCACGATCGTGGGGAAACGGGACAGGAGGTCGTCCTGCAGGTCGACGCTCGAGGCGGCGAAGCCGCCGACCAGCACCTGAGCTCCGCTGAGCCCGCGCACGCCGTGAGCGGCGACCGCCCGGGCGTGGCGCGCCAGCTCCATCATGCCGGTGAGGGAGACACTGTCCGCTGGGGCGAGGTCGATCAGTGTGGTGCGATTGTCGTCGCTCAGGTAGGCATCGAAGAACTTGGGATAGCGCGAGCGCACGCCCGCCGGATCACTGTAGAACACCGCGAGCTGAAACGAGGAGATGGTCGGTTTCAACGACACGATACCCCGGATCTGCTTGACGCGCGGGTCGCGGCGCATCGAGTCGGTGAACGTCTTGAGACCGAACAGCCAGGGTCCCCGGACGGCGGAAGCGCCCGGGGGCAGCTGGACGACGACGCGCGTGGGCAGAATCAATCCGTTGGCGCCCATGGCGCGCAGCATCGTGAGTCCCTGGGCCGACTCGGAGCCGGGCGGGAACCAGCTGAGGGCGGGGAGACCGATCCGCATCTGGGTCAGCGGCAGCATCAGCAGGGTCACGACCCCGAGGCCGAAGGCGATCGCCCGCCAGGGTCGGTGGCCGAGCCACCGCGCCCAACGCTCCCATCCGGTCGGCGCGTGAATCCGCGCCAGCGGCCGCGCAAGCCACCGCGGCCGGTCGATGTCCCGGCCCAGCAACGTGAGGACGGCCGGGAGAAACGTGGTCGACAGGAGCACTGCCGTCGCCACGACGACGAGCCCTCCGATGCCGACCGAGCGGGTCTCGATCAGCGGAGTGGTGATGAGGGCGGCGAAACCGACCACGACGATGAGCCCGGAGGTCATCACCGCGGAGCCCGCGGTGCGAATGGTCCGGATGGCGGCGTCGACGGGCGAGAGCCCGCGGTTCAACTCCTCCCGGAATCGCGTCACGATGAGCAACGAGTAGTCGATGCCCACGCCGAGTCCCACCATCGTCGTGATGTTGAGAACGAACACCGACATGGTCCAGATGTGCGCCAGCTCGGTCAACAACCCGAGGGCGATGGTGATCGCGAGCAGTCCGACCATGATCGGCAGCGTGGCGGCGACGAGAGCCCCGAATGCCAGGACCAGCACGATCAGCGTGAGCGGCAACACCTGGCGCTCGCCGTGTTCAGTGTCCTCGGCGCTGATCGCGCGCACGTCGTGATCCAGGGCCGGAGTGCCTGTCACCTTCACGTCGAACCCGTCGGCGGCGGGGATGCGCCGCAGCGCCGCCTGCAGGCCGGCGCGAAGCTCGGGGATGAAATCCTTGAGTTGCCCGGGACGCTGGCGCGCCAGCGCAGCCAGCAGGAAGGTCGTGTGGTGGTCGGGGCTGACGAAGGTCGATTCCGCCACCGAGCGGGTGGAGACGACCTGGCGCACATACGGCTCGCGCTCGGCGGCGGCGGTGAG